>JAYVGF010000314.1:0-18515 GCA_043772415.1 Betaproteobacteria bacterium | reverse complement strand
CAGCCGGTTGCCGAGGCAACGCGTTCAGGAAAATCTTTCCACAGCGCGACGCAACCTAAGCCTTCGTGCAAAAAAACTATCGTTGGGGCGTTTTCTTTTGATGAAAAAAACTCAATAAATTCAATTAGATAGCCATTTACGTCGATAGTGCTTTTTTGCATCAGACGCCTAAATATTTTTCGTGGATATCCGCTTGATTGCGTAACGCTACACTGCCGCCGTCGAACACGATGCGGCCTTTGACCAGTATCACATTGCGATCCGTCGCAGCATTCACAGCGGCGAAATTTTTATCCACGATCAAAGTAGAAATGCCCGTTGCGCGGATCACGCGGATGATGCGCCAGATTTCCTTGGCGATCAGTGGCGCGAGACCTTCGGTGGCTTCATCGAGTATCAACAAATCAGGATTAGTCATCAACGCGCGTCCGATAGTGAGCATTTGTTGTTCGCCGCCGGACAATTGCGCGCCGCCATTTTCCAACCGCTCGGATAAACGCGGAAAGGTTTCCATCACGCGCTCGAAGGTCCATTCGCGTTTGCCATTGCCGCCCGCGCGTGCGGCCATGAGCAGATTTTCGCGCACGGAAAGATTAGGGAATATGCCGCGCCCTTCCGGCACATAGGCTACGCCCGCTTGAGCGATGCGGTGCGGCTCTGAGCGCGATATCTCTTTGCCGTGCAATGACACTGCGCCTTCGCGCTTCTCTACCAAGCCGAGCATGGATTTGATCAAGGTTGATTTGCCCATGCCGTTGCGGCCCATCAAGCCGACGGTTTCGCCTTTGCCCACATGAAAATTCACGTCGTGCAAAATATGGCTGGCGCCATACCAGGCGTTGAGATTTTTTGCTTCGAGTAATGCGTCAGTCATGATGCGTCTCGCCCGTACCTAAATACGCTTCCTGCACCGCGCTGCTGTTGCGGATTTGTTCCGGCGTACCACTTTCCAATACCGTGCCGTTAACCATCACTGTCATCGCATCGGCGAGGCTGAACACCGCGTCCATGTCATGTTCAATCAGCAAAATCGCGTGGCTGGCGCGCAATTTTTGCAACAGCGCAATCATACGAGTCGCTTCATCCGAGCCCATACCGGCTAAAGGTTCGTCGAGTAACAATACTTGCGGATCGGTTGCCAGCGACATGGCGATTTCCAACTGGCGCTGTTCGCCGTGGCTCAATACGCCGGCATCAACCATAGCGCGTTTGTCCAAGCCTACAGTCGTTAAGGCAGCATGCGCGCGATCGACATGATCTTTGTGGTCACGCGCAGCGCGCAGCCAGCTCATAGCACGCGGCGTGCGTGACTGTACCGCCATACGGCAATTTTCAAACGCGCTGAACACGGGGAAAATGTTGGTTTTCTGATAACTACGGCCGACGCCCATGAGCGAAATTTTGTCGCTGGGCAGGCCGGCGATATTTTTTTCGCGCAATAATATTTCGCCGCTAGTCGGCGCTAAATCACCGGACAATAAATTGGTCAGCGTCGATTTACCCGCGCCGTTGGGGCCGATGACGGCATGGATTTCGCTCATGCGTAAACTCAGGGAGACATTGTTCACCGCCGTCAGGCCGCCGAATTGTTTGGTCAAATTTTTGGTTTGCAACATGATGTCACTCATGGCTGCCCCCATTTTTTTGCTTACGCTGCAACAAGCTGAGCAAGCCGTTAGGCAACAGCATCACGACTGCGACGATAAGCATGCCGAGAAACAACAGCCAATGTTTGGAAAAATACGGCAGAACTTCTTCCAGCGCGAGTAGCGCGAATGCGCCAATAATTGCGCCGGTCATACTACTGATGCCGCCGAGGATAACCATCATCAACACCTCGCCTGATTTCTGCCACGCCAGCATTTCCGGATTCACAAAACCGAATTGGCTGGCGGATAAATACCCGGCAAGCCCGGCTAGCGCGCCGGCTATGACAAAACACGCCAGCTTGTAACGAAAAGTATGGAAGCCGAGCGAACGCATCCTGTGCTCGTTGACCTTGATGCCGCGTAGCGCGTGGCCGAAAGTCGAGCGCAGCATGAACATCAAGGCTACGAACACCAGCACCATGCACACCAGCGCGACGTAATAAAAATGGATTTTATTTTCCAGATTGAACGGCACCAGGCTACCGATGGCGGCGCTGGGTTTGAAGTAAATATATTTGCCGTCCGAACCGCCCACGTAAGGTGAATCGTGGATAAAGAAATATACCATTTGCGCGAAGGCCAGCGTCGCCATGATGAAATACGCGCCGCTGGTGCGCAACACCAGAAAGCCGATCACCAACGCCACCAAACCGGACACCAGCATGGCAAACGGCAAACTCCACCAAATACTGGCGGCCGATAATTCCGGTGACACCGAGGCCAGCACATAACCGGCCACGCCGAAAAAAGCGGCGTGACCGAGACTGATTAAGCCGGTCACGCCGACGAGCAAATTCAAACTCATGGCAAAAATCGCCATGATGCACATTTTGGTGGCGAACTGCAGATAGAAGTTGGTCGCATACAAAGGCAGCGTGAGAAAAATCATGCCGATTATGCTGAGGAGACCGAGCTTGATGATTTTTGTCTTATTCATATTTTTATGTGCGCTTGAACAAACCTTCGGGCCGCCACAGCAGCACGACAGCCATCAATAAATACACGGCAATGCCCGCAAGTTGCGGCGCCAAAACTCTGCCGAAAGTATCAACCAATCCGATAATCAAGGCTGCGAAAAATGCGCCTTTCACCGAGCCGATGCCGCCGATTACCACGGCGACAAAGCAAATGATGATGACTTGATTGCCCATGCCGGGAAATACCGTGTTCACCGGCGCGGCGATCATGCCTGCAAAAGCGGCCAAGGCGACGCCTGCAGCAAACACCAGTGCAAATAAGCGATTGATGTCGATGCCGAGCGATTGGGCCATCTCACGGTTCGACGCGCCCGCGCGGATAGTCATACCTAAGCGGGTTTTTTGGATCAGCCAATACATGCCCACTGCGAGGGCCAGACAGACCAACGAAATAAACAAACGATAGAAGGGATAACTCAGGGTATCGCTGAGCGCTATGGAGAAATTCAGGAATTTGGGAATCGCCACGCTATGCACATCATCGCCGACAAAAATACTGCGCAACTCTTCAAATATGAGGATCAAGCCGTAAGTGAATAGGACTTGATATAAATGATCGCGCTTGTATAAGCGGCTGATGAAAATTTTCTCGATGAGGTAGCCGAGTGCAATCGTCAGCATCACGCCAAACAAAATGGCCAGCCACAAGTTGCCGATTTTTGCCGCCAAGTAATACGCGAGATACGCGCCGATCATGTAAAAACTGCCGTGCGCGAGATTGATGACGCCCATGATGCCGAAGATCAAGGTCAAACCGCTGGCGACTAAAAACAACAGCAAACCTTGCTGTATGCCATTTAACGCCTGCATCAATATGTATGCGTAATCCATTGATTTTATTGAATTTATTTTATGATTAAAATTGCCTGCGGGGATAATCCGCAGGCAATTCAGAGTTTACGGCTTGAAGTACGCAGCGTCATCACTGACGCCGCATTTACATCAATTCATCGAACAGCCGCGAGCAGGATCGGCCAGCGCTTTGGTCGCCACGCTGACAAACTGGTTTTGCCCGTTGACTACTTTCCGCAAATAAATATCCTGCACTGGGTTATGCGCCTTGGACATAGTGAACTTACCGCGCGGACTATCAATCGTCGCGCCTTCCATCGCAGCAATCAATTCCTTCTTCTTGCTCACGTCACCCTTGACGGCATCCATACCCATCATCAGCAGCGTGGCGGTGTCGTAACCTTGCACCGCTGGCGCGTCAGGATTGCGGCCATAGGCTTTTTTGAACGATTCGCGGAATGCTTTATTTTTTGCGTTATCCAAATCATCGGCGTAAAACAAAGTGGTCTCGAGGCCGTTGGCGGAATCGCCCAACGCATCCAACAGACCGTCAGTCAGGAAACCCGCGCCATACAAAGGAATTTTGTCTTTCAGCCCTGCCGCTGCGTAATCCTTGACGAACTTCACCGCGCCTGCGCCCGAGAAAAACACATACACGGCATCCGGCTTAAGGGCTGCCACTTCGGTGAGGATGGCCTGGAATTCCACGTTAGGGAACGGCAGGTTTAATTCTTTCTCGACTTTGCCACCGGCTTTCTCAAAACCTTCTTTGAAGCCGCCGACAGACTCATCGCCCGCAGCGTATTTCCAAGTGACAGTCACGACGCGCTTATGGCCCTTGTCGAACATGACTTTACCCATCGGGAAAGCCGGTTGCCAGTTGCTGAACGAGGTGCGGAAAATATTTGGCGCGCACAGCGGTCCGGTCGCCGCAGCGGCACCGGCGTTAGGAATCAGCATGAGGGTGTTGTTTTCTTTGGCGACTTTGATCATGCCCATCGCCACGCCGGAATGCACGGTGCCGACCAGCACATCGACCTTGTCGCGGCTTACCAGCTTGTTGGTGTTGTCAGTGGCTTTGGCCGGATCGGATTCGTCATCAACGGTGAAATATTCGATTTCCTTGCCGCCGAGCTTGCCGCCTTTCTCGTTGATGGCGAGCTTGAAACCATCGGTGATGTCCTTACCCAAAGAAGCAAAGGTGCCGCTATAAGGCAGCATCAAACCGACTTTGACTTTAGCTTCTTGTGCGGAAGCTCCGCCCGCCACCAACAAGCTGGCAGCGATCAGGCTTAAACGAATAAATTTTTGTGTGGACTTCATAACAACTTTCTCCTCAAAAAGTGATACCCCAAAAAACCAAAGATTACTTGCTTTGATCCAGCGCGCGTAATTTGAAACGCTGGATTTTTCCCGTTGCCGTTTTCGGCAATTCATTCACGAACTCAAACCAACGCGGGTATTTGTGCGGCGTGAGCCGTGATTTTACGTGTTGCTTGAGCTCTTCCGCCAGTCCGTTGCCTGCTTCAATATCGGGCTTGAGAACGATATAAGCCTTGGGTTTTAACAAGCCCTGATCGTCATCCACCCCAATAACGGCCGCTTCCAACACCGACGGATGGGTCAATAACGCGCTCTCCACCTCAAAAGGTGACACGTATTGGCCGCTGACTTTGAGCATGTCGTCCGTCCGGCCACTATATATATAGTAGCCGTCGTCGTCCTGCCTATATTTATCCCCGCTGCGCGTCCACGGCCCCATAAAAGTCTGGCGGCTACGTTCGCGGTTATTCCAATACAGGATGGCGGAGCTAGGGCCGGAAATCTGCAGCTCGCCCAGCTCGCCCTGCTGTACTTCGTTGCCGTCGTCATCCATCAATCTCACTTGGTAACCCGGAACAGCCTTGCCGGTCGTGCCATAGCGCACTGCACCAGGCCGATTGGAAAGAAAGACATGCAGCATTTCGGTCGAGCCGATGCCGTCGATGATTTCCACGCCGAACTTTTCCGTCCAGCGTTTGCCGATATCGGCGGGCAGGGCTTCGCCTGCCGATGTGCACAGGCGCAAAGCTAATTCATTTTTTTGCGGTAAATCGGGGCTGGCCAGCATCGCGCCATATAACGTCGGCACGCCGTAAAAAATGGTCGGCTGATGTTGCTTCAGCACTCGGCCCACTGCTTGCGGCGTGGGACGTTCGGCCATCAACACCGTCGTCGCTCCGACAGAAAAGGGAAAGGTCATACCATTACCCAAACCATAAGCGAAAAATAATTTAGCGGCAGAAAAACCTATGTCATTTTCATTAATGCCCAACACACCTTTGCCGTATAACTCAGCGGTCTGTATCAGATGCGAATGCAAATGCACCGTGCCTTTGGGCGAGCCGGTCGAGCCGGACGAATAGAGCCAGAAACAAATATCATCACTACTGGTTTCGACTGTTTTGAATTCGGGCGCGGCCTGCGCGCAAACATTGCTGAATAGCAAATGGCCTCTAGCGTCGCGACCGGAAATAATCACATGACGCAAATCCGCTTTGCCGTGTATCGCGGGCGCAAACGTGTCGTATAAAGTTTCCGATACTACCAGCGTGCAGGCACGGCTATCACGCAAGACATAATCGTAGTCTTTGGTCGTTTGCAAAGTGTTGACCGGTATCGGCACCACGCCGGCTTTGATGGCACCGAGAAATGCTGCGGGGAAATCGATGGAGTCGTGCAAAGCGAGCACGATGCGCTGTTCGCGTTGTATGCCGAGATTTTGCAGCGCATTAGCAAAGCGATTGGCGCGTTGCGCCAAGTCTTGATAAGTGTAACTGCCGGCATCATCGATGACCGCAGCCTTGCCGCCGCGTCCTGCTGTGAGATTGCGTTCGAGCAAATCATGCGCAGCGTTATAGACGCGCGGAATACGAACCTGCGGCGGGCTGATGCTGTGGTCGGCGCTGGATAACTCGGCCATGCTCACTCTCCTGAAAAATTTTTTGTTTTCATCGCAGACAAGCATGCCTGCTGAGCTTTAATAAAATATTCAATGTAATCAACTAGTTATAATAAATAACTACATTCGCACTTTAACCATGCAAGCGCAACTATGAGTAATGATGCACTTATTATATGGTGCCAGAAAGTGCGGAAAATTTAACTTAAAAATTTATTGCCGATAAGTATTGCAATTTCGATGTAGAGAATTATAATACAAATTACTAAAAGGTAAATGAATTATATTTCATATGTCAATAAATTCAACCAACCGTATTGCAAAGCTGCAAAATACAGCACCTGTTGCAACTGAACAAGCCGAAGCCAAATTTTTGAGCGCTTTAGGCGATCGCGTGCGCCAGGCGCGGGCGCAACGCGGGATGACACGCAAAATCCTGGCGGAAGACTCCGACGTCTCCGAACGCTACATCGCTCAACTCGAATCGGGCCAGGGAAATATTTCCATACTGTTGCTGCGCCAAGTTGCCAACGCGCTCAACTTGCCGTTGACCGAACTGTTGCAACCAACCAGCGAAGTGACGCGTGAACTGGAACTGATGCGCCAACTATTGGCAAAATTACCCGAAGCCAAGCTTGCGGCATTGCGTAAAAAACTCATGCGCGACATTAACCAAAGCGAAGCCAAACCGAAAGACCGCATCGCCTTGGTCGGCTTGCGCGGCGCGGGCAAATCCACGCTCGGCGCGCTGTTGGCGAAGAGCTTGGCCCTACCCTTTATTGAGCTGGATAAAGAAATCGAACGCACGGCAGGAATGGACCAGGCCGAAATATTTTTGCTCTACGGCCCGAGCGGTTATCGCCGTTTGGAAAACCAATGCTTGGAAAAAATTATCGAACAGAACGACAGAGCGGTCATCAGCATCGGCGGCGGCGTAGTGACTGAAGCTGACACTTATAATGTGCTGCTGGAAAACTGCTATACCGTATGGATTAAAGCGGCGCCGGAAGAACATATGGCGCGCGTCATCGCCCAAGGCGACACGCGCCCGATGCGCGACCACAAAGAAGCCATGCATGATCTGAAAAAAATCTTAACCACGCGCGACCCGCTGTATGCGCGGGCCGATTTGACACTCAATACATCGGGCGAAACCGCCAAACAAAGTCTGCAAAAATTAAACCAGGCGTTAAGCCTTTAAGAGGAGACACTATGAACACAGCCGCCGCAAGTAAATTGGATGCAGCAAGTTCCCCGTTGGTGGATTACCAGATCACGCCTGAACGCTACCAACATTACAAAGTCAGTTACGAAGGCGCAGTGGCGACACTCGCCATCGACATCAACGAAGACGGCGGCATCCGCCCCGGCTATAAATTAAAGTTGAATTCTTATGACCTCGGCGTCGATATCGAACTCTACGACGCGGTGCAACGTATCCGCTTTGAGCATCCCGAAGTGCGCACGGTGGTGCTCACCAGCGGCAAAGAGCGCATATTCTGTTCCGGCGCGAATATTTTTATGCTCGGTTTGTCCTCGCACGCGTGGAAAGTCAATTTCTGTAAGTTCACCAACGAAACACGCAACGGGCTGGAAGATTCGAGCCGACATTCCGGCTTGAAATTCCTCGCCGCTTGCAACGGCACCACGGCGGGCGGCGGCTACGAAGTCGCTCTCGCCTGCGATGAAATCGTGTTGATCGACGACAGCTCCTCGGCCGTGAGCTTGCCCGAAGTGCCGCTACTCGGCGTATTGCCCGGCACCGGCGGCCTGACGCGCGTCACCGACAAACGTAAAGTACGCCGTGATTTGGCCGACGTATTTTGCACCTTGGTCGAAGGCGTGCGCGGCAATCGTGCCAAAGAATGGAAGCTGGTGGATGACGTGGTTAAATCAGCCAAATTCAAAGACCACATCAAGCAACGCGCGCTCGAACTCGCCGTGCAAAGCGACCGACCGACCGACGCCAAGGGAATTAAACTGACTCCGCTAAAACGCACTATTGATGACAATGGTTATCACTACGAATTCGTCGATGCGCAAATCGACGCTAAATCCCGCCGCGCAACGCTGACCGTCTCCGCGCCGAAAACTGCGCAAGCGCAAGACTTGCCCGGCATCCTCGCCGCTGGCGCCGACTGGTGGCCGTTGCAAATGGCGCGTGAGTTAGACGACGCGATTTTGATGCTGCGCACTAATAATCTCGATGTCGGCACCTGGCTAATCAAGACGCGCGGCAATGCCGATTTGGTCCTCGCTTGCGACGCCGCGCTGGAACAGCATCAAGCCAATTGGTTGGTACGCGAAACCATCGGCCTGTTGCGCCGTACCCTTGCCCGCCTCGATGTCACCTCGCGTACTCTGTTTGCGCTGATCGATAAAGAATCGTGTTTCGCAGGCACCATGCTCGAATTAGCCTTGGCTTGCGACCGTGTTTATATGTTGGATGTGGCTGACGACGACGCGCCGAAAATTATTTTATCTAACGCGAACTTCGGTCGCTACCCGGAAGTCAATCAGCTCACGCGCATTGCCACTCGCTTTCAAAATGATATGAACGATATTGCAAAAACGAAAGCCGCTATCGGACAAAAACTCAAGGCCAAAGACGCCGAAAAACTCGGTTTGGTTACCGCCGCGTTGGACGACATTGATTGGGATGACGAAATCCGTATGGCGCTGGAAGAGCGCGCCGCATTGTCGCCTGATGCTTTGACTGGCATGGAAGCCAATCTGCGCTTCGGCAATAACGAAACCATGGAAACGCGCGTATTCGGTCGATTGTCCGCTTGGCAGAATTGGATATTCATCCGCCCGAACGCAGTGGGTGAAACCGGCGCACTGAAAGTATTTGGTACAGGTAATAAAAGTAAATTTAATTGGGAGCGGGTGTAATACCTCCGTAGCCCATTCAAACCGTCCCTTCCCCCTTGACGGGGGAAGGACAGGATGGGGGTGCTGGTGCAGACTGAGTCGACACCCATCCCCACCCTAACCCTCCCCTTGAAAGGGAGGGGATAAATACTGCCTCCCCTTGCGGGGAGGGAACGCAAGAAATGCTTTGGCGTTGTTATCAACGTGTTGCCAAAAATAGTGACTTGCTAAATGCGAGAAAAGATATATGGGATTACGGTGAGTTCATTCGGATACCGTCCCTCCCTTAGAAAAAGGGAGGCTAGGAGGGATTTAAAAATGGCGGACACTGAACAGAACCCATCTCCCCCTGAACTTCCCCTTGCGCTCATGAGAATTTAATCAACAAAATTATTACAAACATTAATATAAATTACGTAAAACTCAGTCGGAGAAAATTATGAGCATCAACTACAGCGAAAAAATCCCCAACAACGTCAACCTGCAAAGCGACAAGACGTTGCAACGCGCCTTGGAACATTGGCAGCCCGCCTTTCTCGATTGGTGGGGCGACATGGGGCCGGATAATTCAAAAAATTACGATGTGTATTTGCGTACCGCCATCAGCGTCGATCCCGCTGGCTGGGCGCATTTCGATTACGTCAAGATGCCGGATTATCGTTGGGGCATATTCATGAACCCCGCTGAACAAAACCGCGTGATTCCGTTTGGTGATCACAAAGGCGAAGCGGCATGGCAAGATGTGCCGGGCGAACACCGCGCTAATTTGCGCCGCATTATCGTCACCCAAGGCGATACCGAACCCGCATCTGTCGAACAGCAGCGTCATCTCGGCCTCACCGCGCCGTCGATGTACGACTTGCGCAATCTGTTCCAGATTAACGTCGAAGAAGGCCGACATTTGTGGGCGATGGTGTATTTGCTGCATCGTTACTTCGGCCGCGACGGACGCGAAGAGGCGGATGCGATGTTAACTCGTCGTTCCGGCGACGCCGATAACCCGCGCATCCTCGGCGCGTTTAATGAAAAAACACCGGACTGGCTGTCGTTTTTCATGTTCACTTTTTTCACCGACCGCGACGGCAAATTTCAGTTGTCCGCGCTGGCCGAATCGGCCTTCGATCCATTGGCGCGCACTACGCGCTTCATGCTGACCGAAGAAGCACATCATATGTTCGTCGGTGAATCTGGCATTGCGCGCGTGTTGCAGCGTACTTGCGAAGTGATGACGCAAAATCCCGGCGCGGATGTCGCCAAGCTGCGTAGCCTGGGCGTGATTGACTTGCCGACGATACAGCGTTATTTGAATTTCCATTACAGCGTGACTTTGGATTTGTTCGGCTCCGACGTGTCGTCCAACGCTGCCACTTTTTATAGCAGCGGACTCAAAGGCCGGTACGAAGAAAATAAAATCAACGACGACCATGTGCTGAAAGACCGGGGCTATGAAGTGCTTGAAGTGGTGGATGGAAAACTGATCGCAAAACAAGCGCCGCTGCTCAACGCGCTGAACGAAAAACTTCGCGACGATTATATTGCCGATACGCTGGCAGGCGTGAGCCGCTGGAACCGCGTGATGCAAAAAGCCGGGATTGATTTCCAACTCATTGTTCCGCACAAAGCGTTTAATCGTTTGATCGGCCCGCTCGCCGGGATTAAACTGTCACCCGAAGGCAGCGTCATCAGCCAAAGCGAATGGGATGCGAACGTGAGCAACTGGTTGCCGAGTGAATCCGACCGCGCTTATGTTGCATCATTGATGGGGCGAGTAGTCGAGCCGGGCAAATTCGCCAACTGGATCGCACCACCGCCTTTGGGCATTAACAAACAGCCGATCAATATGGAATATGTACGCTTTAACTAAATAACGTAACTATTTGAATATATTTAATATTTTATTTACCCTATGACCACATCTTTAGCTCGTCAACATCTCATCGACCCGGAGATTTGCATTCGTTGCAACACCTGTGAAGCGACGTGTCCGGTCGGCGCGATTACGCATGACTCGCGTAACTATGTGGTCAATTTCGACAAGTGTAATTTATGCATGGCGTGTATCGGACCGTGTCCAACCGGTTCGATCGATAACTGGCGCGATGTAGAAAAAACCGCCGCGTATTCGCTTGAAGCGCAATTGTCGTGGGATGAGTTACCTTCACCGCTAGCAACCAACGCTAGCGAAGAAAATGCATTACCTGCCGATGTCGAACGAATCACCGGCGTCGCCACTGCGGGACAAGGCGGCATCGGCGCCGCGCCGTGGTCGGCAGAAAAACCGCAGGTCAATTTATACGGCAATAAAAATTCTGCCATCGCTACCGTCGCCGGTAATGTGCGTTTAACCGGCGAAGGCGCATCGAGCGACATCCGCCACATCGTGCTCGATTTCGGCAGCACCCCGTTTCCGGTATTGGAAGGTCAGAACATCGGCATCCTGCCGCCCGGCCTCGACGCCAACGGCAAGCCGCATTATGTCCGCATGTATTCCGTCGCCAGCCCGCGCGATGGCGAGCGGCCCGGCTACAACAATATATCGCTCACCATCAAACGCGTGGTGGAAGATCATGAAGGCAAAGCGACGCCGGGCGTTGGCTCGAACTATATGTGCGATTTGAATCCCGGCGACAAGGTGCAGGTCATGGGCCCTTACGGCACCACTTTCCTCATGCCCAATCATCCCGGCTCCAGCTTGCTCATGATCTGCACCGGGACCGGCTCTGCGCCGATGCGTGCCATGACAGAATATCGCCGTCGCCAAATCGGCAAAAAAGAAAGTGGCAAGCTCATGCTGTTTTTCGGCGCACGCGCGCAAGACGAGTTGCCCTACTTTGGGCCGTTGATGAAATTGCCCAAAGATTTTATCGACATCAACTTTGCTTTTTCACGTACGCCGAACCAAGCGAAACAATACGTGCAGGATTTAATCCGCAATCGCGCGGCAGACGTGGCGAAATTATTGCAAGATGAAAACTGTTTTATTTACATCTGCGGCTTGAAGGGTATGGAAGACGGCGTCAAGGCGGCGTTCAAAGCTATTTGTGCGCAGCACGGGTTGGATTGGGACAAACTGCAACCGGAACTCGTCGCCAAAGCGCGTTTTCACATCGAGACTTATTAGCGCCTCAGCTTTTACCCGGCGCAATCACATAGAGCTCATACCTGCGCGTCGGCAATTCGCGACCCCAGGCCCGCTTGTTTACATGCGTTGCAACAGCCGGATTTTGCGTCAGCCTATAAACCTTCTCTCGACATTCTGCATCTGCTTCAGGGCAAACGAGCAATCCGCCTTCGCGGTGTAGCTTGCTCACTGGGTCGGTAAAGTTCCACAAATGCGTGGCATCGCGGCTGTAAAAAGCAATCGACGACGCTTCGAGTAAACTGCCGCCGACTAAAGTTAATGGCCGACCCGTTTGCTGATGCCATAACGATTGCGCCGCCTCGGCTAATTCTGCATGCGGCGCGACGGATCTATCGCTGCCGCGCCTTGCACCGTCGAACCCCATCACTACCGAAATGATCAACACCAGCGCCCAATAAATTCCCATTACGCGCAACGCGCGCTCAGGCGCATAACCTATAGTGTTTTTGTGCAGCAGCGCAAACCACAGCGTACAAACGGCAAACCACTGCGGCATACTCCAACCCGAGGACAACGGCGCACTTAGCGTAACGACTATGATGGCTTCGACAAACAACGGCGCAAAGGATAACCACCAAAGCGCAGGCTGGGCTGCCGGACGAAACACCGAGCACGCCATTAAGCTTGCCGCCTTTTTTCGTTGCCCACGATTGACCATGAGCAAAACAAAGCCAAAGCTTGGCAGCAGATAAAAAATCTGCGCAATTGTAAATTTGATGAACCGCAGACCCGCTTGCACCAGTGTGCCCGCACTACGCTGCGAAGCATAAGCAAGCGTCGAAAACTGGTGATCCACCATCCATAATACGTGCGGCAACATTACGAGCCCAAATGCCGCAATGGCGACGCCTAAACCCTTGCTCCACATACGTTGCCGCCATGACGACTGTGCCAACGCCGCTAAAATTAACGCCAATATCAATACACCTGAAAAATACTTTCCCAGCATGGCCAATCCGGCTGCTGCGCCGCCGGCCCATGCGTAGCGCAAATTCCCGCTTTGCATAAAGACTACGAAAAAATACGCCGTCCATGGCCAGGTAGAGAGCAAAATGGCATCGGCATTGAACTTCATGGCCAGCGTGGTGTAGAGAGGCGAAAGGGCTAACGCCAAGGTAGCCAAGGCGGCGGTATCCCGCGCTACAAATCGGCATGCAAGCGCTTTAACACCCAGCAAGCCAATGGCTGCATTGATGGCCGACAGCAGGTAATACGCCCAATCCTGATGGGGAAATACGCTGAACCAAGCCGCAGTAATCCAGGCAAACAAAGGCGGATGTTTGGTGTAGCCAGCTTGCCATTCGATGCCCCATACATAGTTCTCGACCATGTCACCAGTCTGGTCAAGATTGTTGGTCGAGAGCCAAGCGGAAAATGCCCACACCAGTGCATGTATCGCCAGCAATAAGTGCATAGGCAAATTATTTACAGTACGAATCTCGACGCGTTCGTTTTTTTGCTTTTCTACAGATGCATTCATGGAGTCATGATTATAATGTATTCGGATCCATCAGCCTCTAGGCTGCTTATTGAAATTTTTCGAAAAACTTAGAGTTGTAAAAATGATAAACGAGTTAGCTAATTACTTGGGGTAAAAATTTCGCTCATGCCGCACAAGTTGAAGGCAGGCAAGAAATCGTGCCCACACAACTTCATTTTATCTAGATAACGTAACGATGGCTTATTATTATAACTTATTGATTTATATATATAATATTTTCGCGCGTAGGCGTCGTCCAATTCATCGGTACAGCAAGCGGACAGCCTCTGACTTTGCCTTCGCAAAATGATAGGATGACACAAACAATTCTCCGAAAGCATCATCCATGAGCTTCGCCATTCTCCCGTTCGACGTCCCTTCCCTTCCTATCGTCGGCATTACCGATCGCTTTCCGGTGCGTCATATTTTCTGCGTCGGGCAAAATTATGCCGACCATGCGAAAGAAATGGGCAGCGATCCGAATAAGCAGCCGCCGTTTTTTTTCACCAAGGCAGCTGACTCTATCGTGCCGAACGGTGGTGGCATGCACTACCCGCCGAGCACGAAAAATTTGCATCATGAAATTGAATTAGTCGTTGCAATAGGTAAAGCGGGCTCGAATATCGCGCCGGAAAAATCTTTAGAGCATGTGTACGGTTATGCCGTCGGTCTCGACATGACGCGACGCGACTTGCAGTCAGATGCGAAAGAAAAAAGACAGCCGTGGGATTTGGGCAAATCGTTTGCCGAGTCCGCGCCTATGAGCTCTATTTTTCCTGCGTCAAATCGCGGCCATCCTTCCAAAGGCCGCATCGTATTGGAAGTGAATGGCGAAATTCGTCAGCAAGGCGATTTGAAAGACATGATCTGGAATGTGCCGGATTTGATTTCATATCTGTCACGTTTTTATACTTTGCAACCCGGCGACATCATCATGACCGGCACACCGGCTGGTGTCGGCGCCGTCGTGCCCGGCGACAAACTGGTCGGCGAAATCGAAGGTCTGGGTAAATTGATAGTAAATATTATTTAATTAAATCAAATACTTATATATGATTTACGACACACATATTAACGACGAAATTGACGCTCTACGCGATTCTATTCGTAAATTTGTCGATGCCGAACTCGCACCGCACGCCGAACAAATAGACAAGAGCAATAATTTTCCCGTAGAAATGTGGCGCAAACTCGGCGACCTCGGTTTGCTCGGCTTGACGGTGAGTGAAGAATACGGCGGCACCGGTTTAGGTTATCTGGCGCATACCGTTGCAGTCGAAGAAGTATCGCGCGGATCGGCCTCAGTCGGCTTGAGCTATGGCGCGCATTCCAATTTGTGCGTGAATAATTTGTTCTTAAACGGCAGCGAAGCGCAACGCAAACAATATTTACCCAAGCTTTGCAGCGGCGAACACGTCGGCGCGCTGGCGATGAGCGAGCCCGGCGCAGGTTCGGACGTTGTCGGCTCGATGGCCTGCCGTGCAGAAAAAAAAGGCGATCGCTACATCGCCAACGGGAACAAGATGTGGATTACCAACGGGCCGGATGCCGACACGCTGATTGTGTATATGCGCACCGCCGACAAAGATTCGCCCTCGCGTTCCATGACCGCATTCATTATCGAAAAAACTTTCAAAGGTTTTTCCACCGCGCAAAAACTCGACAAGCTCGGCATGCGCGGCTCCAATACATGCGAACTGGTATTCGAAGATTGTGAAATCCCCGAGGAAAACGTGCTCGGCAACGCTAACGCGGGCACGAAAATTCTCATGCGCGGCCTCGACACCGAGCGCGTCATTTTATCCGGCGGCCCCATCGGCATCATGCAATCTGCGCTCGACATCACCCTGCCCTACGTGCATGAACGCAAACAATTCGGCCAACCCATCGGCTTATTCGAACTGATGCAAGGCAAACTCGCCGACATGTACGTTCGCCTGCAATCGTCGCGCGCCTTCGCCTACCGCGTCGCGCAGGCCTGCGACCTAGGCCGCTCGCAACGCAAAGACGCAGCGGCCTGTTTGCTCTATTGCTCCGAATCCGCCGTGCAAGTCACGCTCGAAGCGATACAATCGCTCGGCGGTAACGGTTATATTAACGATTACGCCACCGGCCGATTATTGCGCGACGCCAAGCTTTATGACATCGGCGCGGGGACGAATGAGATACGCCGCATGTTGATAGGGCGTGAGTTGTTTGAGCAAAGTCTGTGATTACCTCCTCGCTTGCAGCGCATGAGATATGCGCATAAACTATGCGCATATACGCCCCAAAGGAAAATCCATGAAAGCACGCCAAAACGGCGCCACCTACGACACTACCGCCCCTAAAAAAGCGGCTAATCTATCGATAAATTCCGATTTGCTCGAGCAAGCTAAAGCGCTCAATATCAATTTATCTCGCACCTTGGAGCAAGGCTTGGAACAACATATTCGCGCAGAAAAACGTAAACGTTGGCAGGAAGAAAACCGCGAGGCAATCGACGCCTATAACAAACGCGTTGACGAATATGGCGTATTCAGCGACGGCGTCAGGAGCTTTTAATGGCGCAATTCGATATTCATGCCAATCTCAATCCGCAAACAAAAAAATTTGCACCTTATCTAATTGATTTGCAAAATGACTATTTCGATAACCTGAAAACTCGCTTGGTGATTCCGCTCATATCAGCTAAGGTCCAGCCACTCGCCCCTGCCACGCTTAATCCTACTATTTCTATTCAAGGTAAATCACTATGGGTGTCAGTGCATGAAATGGCCTCCGTACCACTCGCCACTCTTGGACCAGTCGTGGCAAACGGCGAAACCCACCGAAACAAAATTTTAGCGGCTGTTGATTTCCTCATCAGCGCCGTTTAGTTAACGGAGAAATATAATGTCTGACCCCATCGTTATCGTCGCCGCAAAACGCACCCCCATCGGCGGCATGTCCGGCCAATTTGTTTCACTGACCTCGCCCCAATTGGCTTCAACCGCGATAGGCTCGGCCATGCAACAAGCTGGTTTGAAAGGCGAAGATATTTCCGAGGCCATCATCGGTTGCGTATTGCCCGCTGGCGTCGGCCAAGCGCCTGCGCGACAGGCGATACTCGGTGCGGGCTTGCCGAAAAATATCCCGACATCGACGTTAAATAAAGTCTGCGGTTCGGGCATGAAAGCCGTGATGCTGGCGCATGATCAAATCGTCGCCGGCTCGGCGGATATCATGATCGCGGGCGGCATGGAATCCATGACCAACGCGCCGCACCTGTTACCCAAGGCGCGACTTGGCTATCGTTATGGCCATGTGAAAATGCTCGACCACATGGCATTTGATGGTTTGGAAAACGCTTATGACGGCAAATCGATGGGAGTATTTGCCGACGCGACGGCTGCAAAATACGGCTTCACGCGCGAGCAGCAAGATGCGTTCGCAACGGAATCAGTCAAGCGCGCGCAACGTGCGGTGGCCGATGGCTCGTTCAAAGCCGAAATCGCGGGCGTCACCACAAAAGGCAAAACCGGCGATGTAGTTATCGACACGGATGAAACACCAGGACTATGCCGCCCGGATAAAATTCCTTCACTCAAACCAGCCTTCAACAAAGAAGGCACGGTAACCGCCGCAACCTCTTCTTCGATTTCCGACGGCGCTGCCGCGCTGATCCTGATGCGCGAAAGCGACGCAGCGAAACGAGGCATCAAACCCATCGCGCGCATCGTCGGCCACGCCAGCAACGCGCACGAGCCGGAATGGTTCACCACCGCGCCCGTCGGCGCCATCGACAAGCTACAGAAAAAATTAGGCTGGACGCCGAAGGATGTGGACCTCTACGAAATCAATGAAGCCTTTGCAGTCGTGGCGATGGCGGCGATGCATGATTTGAATCTACCGCACGAAAAAGTCAACGTGAACGGCGGCGCTTGCGCGCTCGGCCATCCTATCGGCGCAACGGGTGCGCGCTTGATTGTGACCTTGTTGCACGCTTTGAAAGCGCGCAATGGTAAGCGCGGTATTGCGTCGCTGTGCATAGGCGGTGGTGAAGCGACGGCGATTGCGGTCGAGATGATGTAAATTTCAATTATATGTTTTAGAAAAATGTATGCAATATTGTCATCATAGTCGCAGCGAAGATAGAAAGTCCCTCCCTTAGTAAAAGGGAGGTTAGGAGGGATTTAAAAGTTTTGTGATACCAACAGAAACCCATCCCCACCCTTACCCTCCCCTTGAACCTTCGACTTAATCACTCGAGGACTAGAGGAAGGGGACGTTGTATCATTAATTGCTTTGTAACTCATATTGCTGAGGTTGAAAAATTAATGCGAGCTGCAAGAGTACTTTTCTAAAACTATTTGTTTTTATTGAGAAATAAGTTAATGGAATTTTACACCGAAGAACAAAAAATGATCCGCGACATGGCGCGCAACTTTGCGCAAAACGAACTCGCGCCGCATGCGGGAAAATGGGATAAAGCAGCCAAGCTACCCGACGCCATCGTCACCAAAATGGGCGAACTCGGTTTGCTCGGCATGATGGTGCCGGAGGAATGGGGCGGCTCGTATAGCGATTACACCAGCTATGCACTAGCCGAAGAAGAAATCGCCGCCGGTTGCGCGTCGTGCTCAACATTGATGAGCGTACACAATTCCGTCGGCTGCGCGCCGATATTAAAATTCGGCAC
>JAYVGF010000313.1:0-3807 GCA_043772415.1 Betaproteobacteria bacterium | reverse complement strand
GCTACCGCGCCGGCATCGCGCGCCGCTTGTTTAATCAACGCGGGAAAGCGCTCGAACGGCTGATGCGCGGACAACATGTCGTTGTAGGCCGACACGATGCCGATGTTGGCTTTTTTAATCTCGCGTAACGCAAGCTTATCGTTGGGGGGGAAAGCGGCAAACGCGTGGGCGAGGTTGGTGCAACCCAAGGCTTTGCGGATCGGTTGCGCTTGCGTTGCCTGCCCCATGCGCTGCAAATATGCTGCGCGCGTAGCGCGGCTGCGTTGGATAATGCAATCGGTCACGCGCGCGACGGTGGGATGAAGGCTCATGGTTCCATTCTTGTTGTTCGCTTTGTGCGAACAGGCAGTAGGGTGAGAACGAAATACATTATATCAATATTTAGTGCGGCAAATCGTAAGCGCCCGTCTTATGCTTATTGAAAAATATTTTTGATACAATGTTACGATTGAGAAATTGCTGTTACACCTGTTTTGCTTTTATCCCCCGCTCCCTTTTCTATTGTGGTGCAAGGAAACTCCATGCCTAAAGTTTCGCCCTTTGATTTGGTTTTATTCGGTGGCAGCGGCGACCTTGCCATGCGGAAGTTATTGCCCGCCCTGTATTACCGCCACCGGGACGGCGATTTCCCTGCGCATGGCCGCATCGTCAGTCTGGGACGACATGCGCTGAGTCGCGATGAATATGTGAAAGCGGTGCATGAGAGTTGCACCAAGTTCGTCGCCAAGGACGATTTCAGCCAAGACACTTTCAACACATTTGCCGCGCGCCTGGATTACCTCTGTCTTGACGCCAATAAGGAGGCCGATTTCAAAACCTTGGCCGACTATTTGCAAAAATCGGCCGCAGAAGTACGCGTGTTTTACTTGGCCACTGCGCCCGATTTGTTCACTTTGATTTGCGGCAACCTGGCCAAAGTCGGCTTGAACACGCCGAATTCACGCGTGGTGTTGGAAAAACCTTTAGGCCGCGATTTGGCCTCAGCGACCAAAATTAATACCGAAGTCGGCGCAGTATTCAAAGAATCGCAAATTTATCGTATCGATCATTACCTCGGCAAAGAGCCAGTGCAAAATCTGATGGCGCTGCGTTTCGGCAATGCACTGTTCGAGCCCTTATGGAATCGTTCCTGGGTGCGCGACGTGCAAATCACTATCGCGGAAGAACTCGGCGTGGAAGGTCGCGGCGAGTTTTACAACAAGGCCGGTGCCATGCGCGACATGGTGCAAAACCATTTGCTGCAACTCCTTTGTATCGTCGCCATGGAACCGCCGTCGTCAATCGACCCGGACGAAGTGCGTGATGAAAAACTCAAAGTGTTGCGCGCACTGAAACCGATTACTGCAGCAGATGTCACCAGCAAAACCGTGCGCGGCCAATATCGCGCAGGGGCGATTGACGGCAAACCGGTGACGGGGTTTTTGCAGGAAGACGGCATCCCCGAAGACAGCAACACGGAAACTTTTGTCGCCCTCAAAGCCGAGTTGGAAAATTGGCGCTGGTCCGGCGTGCCGTTTTATTTGCGCACTGGCAAACGCCTGCAGGATCGCCTCGCCGAAATCGTGGTGAATTTCCGTGATGTGCCGCATGCCATTTTCCCCACTGCACCCCAAGGCGCGACCAAAGGTAATTGCCTAGTGATTCAATTACAGCCAGAAGAAGAATTGCGTATGTACCTGATGGCGAAGGTGCCGGGCGATGAAGCGGTGTTGAAGCCAGTCAGCTTGAATCTGGATTTCAGCGAGCAATTCAAAAACCGTCCGATGGATGCGTATGAGCGCTTATTGATGGACGTGATACGCGGACGGCTTACGCTATTTATGCGTCGCGATGAATTGGATGCAGCGTGGGGTTGGGTTGAGCCGATTATGAATGGCTGGGAAGCCAGCGGCGAAAAACCGAAATCCTACACGGCAGGGACGTGGGGGCCTTCGAGCTCCGCTACGCTTTTGAGTAAAGACGGCTCCGCATGGCATGAAGAGGAATAAGTGAAGCCAATCGAAAAAATCTTCGATAGCAACGAGCAACTCGCCGAGCAGCTTGCTCAATCTATCACGGATGATTTGCGCACCGCGATTGCTGTTCGCAGCAAAGCCAGCCTGGTGGTGTCGGGTGGGCGCACGCCAGCGCGGATGTTCGCAGCATTGTCCCAGCAGGATTTGGCTTGGGACAAAGTATGGATCACGTTGACCGATGAACGCTGGGTCGATGCCGATCACGCCGATAGCAACGAAGCCATGCTGCGCAAAACTTTGCTGCGACATCACGCAGCGGCCGCGCATTTTGTGCCGCTGAAAAATTCAGCTACAACGGCGCTTGCTGGTGAAACTGAGTGTGAAAAAAAACTAGCCGCTGTACCGCGACCGTTTGATGTGGTGGTATTGGGCATGGGCGACGATGGGCATTTTGCTTCGCTGTTTCCACAAGCACCGCAGTTAGCAACGGGACTTAATCTGGCGAATCAACATTTATGTCTCGCCGTCGATCCCATCACCGCGCCGCACTCACGCATGAGCTTGACCTTGGCGGCCTTGCTAAACAGTCGGCGCATCGTGATGCAATTATCCGGTGCGAATAAATGGAAGGTGTATCAGCAAGCGTTGTTAGCGGGCGAAATAAAAGATTTACCGATACGCGCGGTGCTCAAGCAGCAACAAACACCGGTGGAAGTCTATTGGGCAAAATAACGTAAATATTTGATTATATTGAATTATTTGTAACATCCCTATTAGGCGTTTTCGCCTATCCAATTTTCCCAATCATCAAACACACTTTTGTGTAACGCCGCGACGACAGAGCGCGTCCATACATCGCCGCTGTTGAAATCGGCGCTATCCAAAGTGCGCATGAAGCCGCCCGCTTCTTGCAATATTAACGAGCCCGCCGCGTAATCCCATAATTTTTGTCCGCCGTGCAAATACACATCGAAGCGACCCGCCGCGACGTAACACCAATCGAGTGTGCTGGCGCCGAAATTTCTGGCAGAGGAATACGGTGGATGCGCAGCTAGCGCCGCAGCCAGTTTTGCGTTGAGACGTTTCAAATCGATTTCCGCCACCGCCTCACGCAGTGTCGGCACGCGCTCTTTAATCGGCAATTCAACACCATTCAAAAACGCGCCTTTGCCTTTTTCCGCACAGAAAATTTCATCAGCAACCGGGTCGTAAATTGCCCCTAGCACTGCTTGATGATTTTTCATCAACGCGACGGAGACGGCGAAATACGGAATGCCGTTGGCGAAATTGGTCGTGCCGTCGATGGGATCGACGCACCATAACGCATCGCGATTGTCCGTCCAGATTTGTTTTTGCTCGGCCTCGGTCATCTCTTCACCCAGCACCGGGCAATCGACGATTTTTTTCAGGCTGATATTTAAGGCGGTTTGAGCGGCCAGATCGGCCTGGGTAAAAATGCTGCCGTCACTTTTGCGCTGGTGAGCGACCTTGAGATAACACGGCATGACTTCGTCATGGGCGACGGTTTTGACGGCTTGTATAAGCTGATTGAGCATTTTGTAATCTATGCATCCGCGAAGCGCGTCGCAGACTAAATAGCAGGTAAAATAAAGCGACATTCTACCACGCTGCATTTTGCTGAATCTCAAAACCCTATGACGCCGCGCCTTTACTGTCCTGAAGATCTTTCCCGCGCGGTGCAAATCACGCTGACCGAATCTGCCGCACACCACGTCGCGCGCGTTTTACGCTTGCGCACCGGCAACTTGGTTACGCTGTTCGACGGTACAGGCGGCGAGTATGCGGCGAGCATTCATGAGGTGAGTAAAAAAGAAGTCGTGGTCGATGTGGG
>JAYVGF010000312.1:0-3620 GCA_043772415.1 Betaproteobacteria bacterium | reverse complement strand
CGCTTGGCAGCGTGCGGAGGTGGATGCGCTGTATCGTTTGGCCGCTGCCGGTGTGCGCGTACCGAAACCATATAACTTTCTTGATGGCGTGTTGCTGATGGAGTTGGTCGCCGACGAACACGGCGATGCGGCGCCGCGCTTGAACGATGTGGTGTTTACCCCTGAGCAAGCGCGTGCGCATCACGCGACCTTAATGACTGAAGTGGTGCGTATGTTGTGCGCCGGTGTGGTGCATGGCGATTTGTCCGAGTTTAATATTTTGCTCAGCGCCGACGGCCCGGTGATTATCGATTTGCCGCAAGCGGTGGACGCGGCAGGAAACAACCACGCGATGCGCATGTTGTTGCGCGATGTGGATAATCTGCGCGGGTTCTTCGGTCGCTTTGCGCCTGAGCTGTTGCCTACGCATTATGGGTTGGAAATTTGGGATTGGTATCAGCGTGGTGAATTAACGCCTGAGGTTAAACTCACCGGCCACTTTGAACAAAAAACCGCACCGGTTGATTTGGTCAATGTGATGCGCGAGATTGACGATGTGCGCGCGGAGGAGAAGGCGCGCTTGGTACGGATGGCTGCCGTTGATTGATTAATCGCTGTGGATGCTCAAACCTATCCTCACCCTAGCCCTCACCCTTGTCCTCGGGTGAAGTGGCCGAGGGTTGAAGGGGCGGGGATTTTCTGGCTGGGCTTATCAGCGCCAGCCTACGGATTTTATTCATTAACCCAACACCCACAACACGGAAATATTCGCCGCCGCCATATCGAACTCGCGGCGAATGACGCTGAACACCATCTCAACTTCACCTTGATGTAATTTAATTTGATCGCCGACGATAGGAATTGGGGCGTTCGATGGCGCTTGAAATGTTATAGACTGCA
The DNA here is from genome assembly GCA_043772415.1 of Betaproteobacteria bacterium. Classification (GTDB taxonomy): domain Bacteria; phylum Pseudomonadota; class Gammaproteobacteria; order Burkholderiales; family JBEEJL01; genus JBEEJL01. The sequence goes on along the minus strand of JAYVGF010000312.1, from coordinate 2,741 downwards.
GGCCGCGCTCAATGACTCTTTGTGTCGCCGCGTCGCTGAAGGCGATGTTAATATTTATATTTGTCATTTGTCGCCTTTCGTATTGTATAAAAAATTGATTATAATCAAATACTTGTATAATATATCCGTTATTTAATTTTTTTCGATAATAATTTATATGCACACTCTGATTTGCGGTTCCCTCGCCTACGACACCATTATGGTGTTTCCGGACAAATTCAAAAACCATATTCTTGCCGACCAATTGCACATTTTGAATGTGTCGTTTTTTGTGCCGGAGATGCGGCGCGAATTCGGCGGTTGTTCGGGCAATATTGCTTACAACTTGAAATTGCTCGGCGGCCATCCGCTGATGATGGCGACGGTGGGCGATGACTTCGCGTCTTACTCGGTGCGTCTCGACAAACTCGCCTTGTCGCAAAAACATGTGCGCGTCGTCTCAGATACGTTTACTGCGCAAGCCTTTATTACCACCGACCTTGACGACAATCAGATTACCGCCTTTCATCCCGGCGCGATGAGCCAATCGCATTTGAATAAAATTGCCGACGCGCAAAATGTCTCGCTCGGCATTGTGTCGCCAGATGGGCGCGACGGTATGGTGCAACATGCGCGCGGATTTCAAGCGGCGGGAATTCCGTTTATTTTTGATCCGGGTCAGGGCATGCCGATGTTCGACGGCAAGGACCTGATGGAGTTTATCGATCTCGCTAGTTATGTCACGCTGAATGATTACGAAGCGAAAATGTTGGAACAACGCACGGGTAAAACGATTGCGCAACTCGCCAAGCAAGTGAAGGCCATGATCGTGACGCGCGGCGGCGAAGGCTCGACCATTATTGCTGACGATGTTGAATATAAAATTCCCTCGGTACGCGCCTCCACGGTGGTGGACCCGACCGGTTGCGGCGACGCGTACCGCGCCGGTTTACTTTACGGCATCAGCAAAGACTGGGATTGGAACAAGACCGGCAAACTAGCGAGCTTGATGGGCTCGATTAAAATCGCCAGTCGCGGCGGACAAAACCACGCCCCCACGCGTGATGATCTTGCGGCGCAATTCGCTTTGCAATTCGGTATGGCGTTGGATTGAAGGTAGTGCAACAAACCGTTAAAACCACTTCGCTTTTTCAACGTTGGTTTCGTTTTTGTCATCTGCTGTTACATTTTGCCAAGGGCCTGTTGATCGTCGCGCTGATTTACCCGCGCAAAGATAACGCTTGGCAGCGCGCGACCGTGCAACGTTGGGGACAGCGGTTATTACAAGGACTCAACGTGGAATTAAAAATTCACGGCGCATTGCCTGCTGGGAAAAAGCTGATGGTTTCCAACCATATTTCCTGGCTGGATAATTTTGTCGTGCAGGCTTTGTGTCCCGCGCATTTTGTCGCCAAATCGGAAATCCGCGATTGGCCGGTGATGGGCTGGCTGGTGGCGCACACCGGCGCGCTATTCATTGAGCGCGCGCGTCGCCATCACACCCTGAAAATCAATCAGGACATGATGGCGGCGCTCGATAGCGGCGATAGTGTGGCACTATTTCCTGAGGGCACGACGGGCGATGGCATGACGGTGAGATCGTTTCATAGCTCCTTATTACAAGCTTGCATCGGTAGCAACGCGGCATTGATGCCGATGGGTTTGCGCTATGTGTCGGCAGACGGCACGCAAACGCATGCGGCAGATTATGTCGGTGACATGAGTTTTATGACGTCGCTGAAAAATGTATTACGCGAAGAAAAGATTATTGCCGAGTTGCGTATAGGCTCGGCGATTGAAGTGGCTGGTAAGTCGCGGCGCGATCTGGCGCATGAAGCAGAACAAGCGGTGGCTACTCTTCTCGGGCTGGCGGCACCGCACAGGATACTGAAAACACCGCCCGATCTTCCAGCCGAAACGCGCTGAGCGCCGAGCGCCAGAGGCAACCGGAATCCAGCGCCACCAGATTTTTTTCCACGCGCAAACCCAACGCAGACCAATGGCCACAGATGATTTTTTCGTTTTCACTGGCACGGCCTGGCACTTGAAACCACGGAAAATAACCCGACGGTGTTTTGTCGATGCCGCCTTTGGAATCGAAGTCCATTTTGCCTTCGCCGCTGCAGAATCTAAGCCGCGTCATCGAATTGATAATCACGCGCTGGCGATCGTAGCCGGTTAATTTTTCATTCCATGTATCAGGTGTGTTGCCGTACATCGCCTGGTAAAACTCACGGTGGTTTTCTGCACGCAATACCTGCTCGGCTTCGCGCGCGAGTTGCTGCGCTTGGGCGAGATTCCATTGCGGCAGCAGGCCCGCATGCACCAGTGTGTAACCGTGCTCATGATGTAACAAGGGACGATGGCGCAGCCAATGCAACAACTCCTTGCGGTCCGGCGCATGCAAAATATCATCCAGCGTATCGCCGCGATAGCCGGCGGCCACGCCTTCTGCCACGCAGAGCAAATGCAGATCGTGATTGCCCAACACAGTGACGCCGTGCTCACCGAGACTTTTGACAAAGCGCAAACACGCGAGCGAATCTTCGCCGCGATTGACTAAGTCACCGACGAACCACAGCTTGTCTTGCGCCGGATTAAAATTAAACTGGTGCAATAATTTTTGCAGCGGCGCGTAGCAGCCTTGCAAATCACCTATGGCGTAAGTGGCCATGTCTCACTCAAGGAATAAAAAAGGGCGATACATGATCGCCCTGGATGGAAAATTTATTCACGTTTATTTTTTTGCGGCTGCCGGTGCG
>JAYVGF010000311.1:0-1997 GCA_043772415.1 Betaproteobacteria bacterium | reverse complement strand
GTTGAAGCACCCTGACGACGGCCGCCGCCTAAAAAAGTTTGGTAACCGCCGCGCAATAGTGCAATCGGGTTGACGCCGGGATGCCAGTGAAAATAGCGGTCTTCATGCAGCAAGGTCGCGTCGATTAATTGCGGCGACATCTCTTGTAATGGAATCCACAAACGATATTTTTCGTCCTCGGATAAAGTCAGGCGCAAGAGTTTATGTTGTGCATCATATATCGCTGTCGATGAGCTGTAGCCTTGGGACAAGGGCGACTTGGGTAACAGGCGGAATAGGAGCAAGAGAAAAAAACAGCCGAGCAGTAGAGTTACCCAACGAGGCAAAAAGAATGTGCGTGCAATTAAAAACGAACGCAAAGAGTTCATGGTAATTAAACCTGCTTAATCATCACCGCGATCAATACGCGGTGATGCTATTCGATTGACTATTCCAGTTAAAAATAATTCAGTGTAACTATTTGATTAAAATAAGTTTTTTATTATTTCTCCACGCTGAGTTTTCCGCCTAGTGATTTGGCTTGAATCGCGCGGTTGTACATCGATTCACCGTAAGTGGGCGGCACATTAAAGATGCCGACGTTGGTGGCTTTGATGCGATAGACATATTCACCGATGCGGCGATTCGCTGTGCCGTAAATAATGATGCGGTCTTCGCGCACATCGGCGTATTCCATATCAAAGTTCGACACCACCCGACCAATGGGCGGTTGCCATGGTTGACCCTGCGCGCCATCACTGCTTTCGCCGCCTTCTCCTCCCCCTTCGTTGCCTTCGCCTTCCATGTCGCCCTCATTCTTTCTCGGGCGATGTCTGCGCGCATCCTCATCGTCCTCGGCATCGCCTTCCGTTCTTGCAACGGGTCTCGGTACATGATGCGAGCCGGATTGTGCAGGTGCCGCTTCCGTCTTGACGCGCGACTCGGCGACGATTTCAAAACCGCCGGGCAGTAAATCGATAATCGCCACGTTGGAAATAGTGTCTTCCGTCAGTGAGCGCATTTTCACATGCACTTCGATTTCTTCGCCCAACTTTACTTTGCTGATCGGCTTGCCTGCGAGGTCGGTGTATTCGCGTAATACTTCCAAGCCATTCGACACGACGGCTTTGGGTAGCCCGCGCTCAAAGCCCGCTTGCGAAAGCATGGTATAGACGTTGAAATCGCCGCTGCTTTCGAATTCCACTTTGGTCGATTCAGGTTTGATAGACACTTTGGGGAATAGCCCGGCGCTTAACGTCAGCTCGGTCGGCAAGCCGGCTTTATCGATTTCGCGCATGGCAAATTTTGCGCTATCCGTCATGGATGCGGTTTGCGCATAAGCATCAATCGCCATGATGGTGTAGGCCGACGACAAAGTATTGTAGTTTCCGCGCTGGATGGGGCCGACGAGGTAGGCCAATGCCGTGGCAGGCAGCTTTTGCGCGCGCGCCGGAAAGTGTTTCGAGGTGATGTAAATATAGACGGCGTCGGCGACCAAATTGTCGTAATAATGTTCGAAGCGTCGATCGGGCTGGCCCAGTTTATAGCCATCCAAGGTCGAGTTGGCGAGGCGATCCTGCTTCATCAATTGAAACGATGCAGCTAAATACACCGCAGCAATATCACTGCGCCACTCTTTGGCATGCGCTTGTTCCAGACGCTTTTGCAACACAGCAGCATAGTTGGTGGTGACGATACCTTGGCGTGTGAGCAAATAAATGGCATAGGCCGATAAGCGCAATTGGTAAAGTGAATCGCCTTCGAGATTCGATGCGCTTTGCAAATAATTCTGCGTGTTTTTCAACATGTCCGGCGGAACGTTAAATCCGCGGTCACGCGCTTCGAGTAAGAAGTGCGTCGCATATACGCTGGCAAAATCATGCGAACCGTGCGTGCCGGGCCACAAGCTGAATCCGCCCTCTGAATTTTGTCGTGCGCGCAACTGACTGATGATCGATAGTATCGAGTCTTTCGCGTGCGTCGGCGAAAATCCAAACTCAGGCCGATTGCTCAATACC
>JAYVGF010000310.1:0-13117 GCA_043772415.1 Betaproteobacteria bacterium | reverse complement strand
TGGCCGATTTTGCCCATTAACCATTATCGCAATAGCCGCCGTTCATTTTCGTAAATATCCCTTCTTCGTGCGCAGTGCGCACGCTGCGCTTAAATTTTTTGCCGTTTATCGACGATGCGTTTTGCTTTGCCTGCCGAACGCTCGACTCCGCCGACGTCATGCAGATGCACCGTGCTGCTGACGCCGATATAGGCTTTGATGTTATGTGCCAGCGAATCGGCTTCGTGTTTGCGGTCGAGTTCGTTTAGCTGCGCGTATTCCGGTTTTAATTCGACTTGGATATCCAGTTGATCGAGATGCCCTTCGCGGCTGACGATGAGTTGGTAGTATGGCGCGAGTTTGGCTTGTTTCAATAATAGTTCTTCGATTTGCGTGGGGAATACGTTGACGCCACGGATGATGAGCATGTCGTCGGAACGGCCGGTGATTTTATCCATGCGGCGCATGGTGCGCGCGGTGCCTGCCAATAATCTGGTCAGGTCGCGCGTGCGGTAGCGGATGATGGGCAGCGCTTCTTTGGTGAGTGAGGTGAATACCAGTTCGCCCGCTTCGCCGTCGGGCAAGACTTCGCCGGTTTCCCGGTTGATGATTTCGGGATAAAAATGGTCTTCCCAAATGTGCGGGCCATCCTTGGTTTCGATACATTCGTTGGCTACGCCGGGTCCGATGACTTCGGACAAGCCGTAAATATCTACTGCATCAATGGCGAAGCGCGCTTCGATTTCGCGCCGCATCGCGTCGGTCCACGGCTCTGCGCCGAAGATGCCGATGCGCAACGAAGAATCGGCCGGATTAAAACCTTGCCGCTCCATTTCTTCGGCGATGTTCAACATATACGACGGCGTGACCATGATGATGTCGGGTTTGAAATCGATAATCAGTTGCACTTGTTTTTCCGTTTGCCCGCCGGACATGGGGATGACCGTCGCGCCGAGTTTTTCTGCGCCGTAATGCGCGCCGAGACCGCCAGTGAATAATCCGTAACCGTAGGCGATATGCACGATATCCGATTTGCGCCCGCCCGATGCGCGGATTGAGCGCGCCATCACCGTTGCCCACATGTCGATGTCGTTTTGCGTATAGCCGACCACGGTCGGTTTGCCCGTGGTGCCGCTCGACGCGTGCACACGCACCACTTGCTCCATCGGCACGGCGAACATGCCGAAGGGATAGTTTTCGCGCAGATCGTGTTTGGTGGTGAAGGGGAATTTCGCCAAGTCTGTCAGCGTTTTCAAATCGCGTGGATGCACGCCGGCTGCGTCGAATTTCTTTTTGTAATGCGGGACGTTGTCGTAAGCATGTTGCAGCGACCATTGCATGCGTTGCAATTGCAAGGCTTGCAACTCGTCGCGACTGGCGCGTTCGATTGGTTCGAGTTCGTGAGGTTGCGGCGGTTGGGTTTTAGGTTTGCTCATGATCCTCCTCCTTATTCTTGCGGCGTCAGCCTCGGCACTAATTCGCCTTTTATGCGCGCCGACTTGCCGCGAAATACGGCGATGGTTTTGTCGTCTTGATCAATGACGACGACATCGTAAATGCCGGTGCGTCCCACGACGGTTTGTTCTTGTGCGGTGGCGGTTAATACGTCGTGCAATTGTGCCGGCGCGAGATATTCAATGCTGCATCCGGCTGCGACGGTGTTGAAGTTGTAGCTATTACAGGCATGGGCAAACGCCGTGTCGGCCAAAGTGAATATCATGCCGCCGTGACAAATATCGTGGCCATTCACCATGGTTTGTTTCACCGTCATTCTGAGTTTGGCGTAACCGGGTTTGATGGCATTTATCGTGATGCCGAGATGATGCGCGACGTGATCGCGTTCGTGCATGGCGCGGCTTGCGGCCTCGGCGATGATTTGTGGGGTTAGTTTGTTGCTCATTATAAGTATTTGATTATATTGAATTAATTGTTAAGCATCGAAAAAGGCAAACTTAGCCCGTCAATCGCACTTATGACCGTCTTTCCCGCGCAGGCGGGAATCCAGCGTGCTTCAAATTAGTTGCCTCATTTCAAAACAGTTTGTGAAAAACGGTTTTGTTTTACTGGATTCCCGCCTGCGCGGGAATGACGGAGCGTTACGCCGAGCGCAAGATCTACATTTCAACGTTTCGTTTTTCTCTGTGCCTCTGTGTCTCTGTGGTGAAAGTTTTTGACTTACTTCCCCTTAAAAACCGGCGCACGTTTTTGCATAAACGCACTCACACCTTCACGATAATCCTCACTTTGCCCCGCAATTTTTTGCAGGTCGCGCTCGAGATCGAGTTGCGCATCCAACGAATTATTTTGCGAAGCCTGCAGTGCTTGTTTGATAAAACCCAAGCCCTTAGTCGGTTGCGTGGCGAAATGTTTGGCCAACTTCATCGCTTCATCTTGCAGCTTGTCGTCATCGACACATTTCCAGATCAAACCCCACTGCTCCGCTTGCTCGGCGCTGAGTTTGTCGCCCAACATCGCCAAGCCCATGGCGCGGGCGCTGCCGACGAGGCGCGGTAAATAATAAGTGCCGCCGGAATCGGGCAGCAGGCCGATTTTGCTGAACGATTGGATGAAATTGGCTGATCGCGCCGCGATGACGATGTCGCACGCCAGCGCGAGGTTCGCCCCGGCACCCGCCGCGACACCGTTCACCGCGCAAATAACCGGAAGCGGTAATGCGCGCAAAGTGCGAACCAGCGGGTTGTAATAAGTGTCGAGCGTAAAGGCGAGATCCGGCGGCGCGGCGCCGACGGCGACATTGCGGTCGGATAAATCCTGCCCGGCGCAAAAACCACGCCCTGTTCCGGTAAGCAATAAGGAGCGCACACTTTTGTTTTGCTGAATGGATTCCAGCGCAGCGCGTAGTTGGCCGTGCATGTCGGCGTTGAAGCTATTGAGTTTGTCCGGGCGGTTGAGCGTAATTCTGGCGGCACCGTCGGATATTTCCAGCAAAATAGATTGTTCTGCCATAGCGAATTCCCATTTATTGTTGATCGCGATAACGGATTATCACCATTCGGCAGAACGGATACAATAGGCAACAAACTCTTAGGAATTATTATGCCGATTTATGCCATCGACGGCCTCATTCCCGTCATCCATCCCAGCGCCTACGTTCACCCTACTGCTGTGCTGATAGGCGATGTCATTATCGGTCCCGATTGTTATGTCGGCCCGACGGCTTGTTTGCGCGGCGACTTCGGCCGCTTGATTTTGGAGCAAGGCGCCAATGTGCAGGATTCTTGCGTCATGCACGGTTTCGTCGGCGAAGACACCGTGATTGAAGTCGATGGCCATATCGGCCACGGCGCGATTATTCATGGCGCGCGCGTAAAACGTAACGCGATGGTCGGCATGAATGCCGTGGTAATGGACGGTGCGGTGGTCGGCGAAAATTCCATCGTCGCGGCCAGCGCATTTGTCAAAGCGAAAATGATCATTCCTCCGCGTTCGCTAGTCGCGGGAGTGCCGGGAAAAGTCATGCGCGAGTTATCCGACGCGGAAATCAAATGGAAATCGGAAGGTACGGCGATGTACCATCAACTTACTCTGCGTTCGTTTGAGTCGATGCGTGAAACTGTGCCGCTGACAGAAGTCGAAGCGAATCGTAAGCGAATTTTAATCGATTCGATTATGCCCAAATACAAAACAAAAACTTGAACCACAGGGCAAAAATTACTTTCACGACAGAGACACAAAGACAGAGAGAAGGGCAAAAGCTAAATAATTTGCTGGACGTTACTAATGAAAATAATTGACCAACGAACAGCAGATCCTTCGCTTCACTCAGGATGACAAGGTTTTGTTTGCTTTTCTCTGTGCCTCTATGTCTCTGTGGTAGATTTTGAATTCAGCAACTGGATTCCCGCCTTCGCGGGAATGACGGGGATATTCAGGCGGCAGCTTGTCTTTAACTATGTTGATTTTGCTTTTCTCTGTGTTTCTGTGCCTCTGTGGTAGATTTTGAATTCAGTGCATTAGATTTTGAATTTAACGAATGAAAAAAGGAAAACATCATGGCCTACGAAAACATTCTCACTGAAACACGCGGCAAAGTCGGCATCATCCGCCTTAACCGCCCTGCCGCCCTGAATGCACTCAACGGACAATTGATGGACGAGCTCGGCGACGCGGTCAACGGCTATGAAAAGAATCCTGCCATCGGCGCGATAGTGATTACCGGTAATGAAAAAGCTTTTGCTGCCGGAGCCGACATCAAGGCGATGAAAGACTCGACGTATATGGATGTGTATATGGGCGACTTCATCACCGCCAACTGGGAGCGCGTGGCCAGCGCACGCAAGCCGATTATCGCGGCGGTCGCGGGTTATGCGCTCGGAGGCGGTTGCGAGTTGGCGATGATGTGCGATTTTATTTTGGCGGCAGACACGGCGAAATTTGGCCAGCCGGAAATTAATCTCGGCACCATTCCCGGCGCAGGCGGCACTCAGCGTTTGACACGTTTTGTCGGTAAATCGAAAGCGATGGAGATGGTGTTAACGGGCCGCATGATCGACGCGGTCGAAGCCGAGCGCAGCGGTTTGGTCTCGCGCATTATTCCTGCTGCTGATTTAGTCGAAGAAGCGATTAAGACCGCGCAGAAAATTGCCGACTTATCTTTGCCTGCTGTGATGCTGGCCAAAGAAGCCGTCAACCGTTCTTACGAATCGACTTTATCTGAAGGAATTAGATTTGAGCGTCGCGTATTCCATTCCACTTTTGCACTGGAAGACCAAAAAGAAGGCATGGCGGCGTTCGCGGAAAAGCGCATACCCAACTTCAAAAATAAATGAGCTGTAGGTCGCCAATTAAAAAGTTCTTTTTAATCAAATGGTTACATGATTTTTTCCCCGAACTTTTTCAGCAATAAAATTGTCATATTTCTGTAACATTACAGCGGCATGATGCGTCTGTATTTATCTTACACAGGAGCGACAAATGAAATTACTGAATAAAGCCTTATTAGGTGCGGGCCTGATCCTCGCCGTGGCCTGCGCCCAAGCTGTGGACATCACGGGTGCGGGCGCAACCTTTCCTTATCCTATTTACGCGAAGTGGGCCGAAGCCTACAAAGCCAAAACCGGCAGCAGCGTGAACTACCAATCCATCGGCTCGGGGGGCGGCATTAAGCAAATCAAAGGCAAGACCGTTGATTTCGGCGCGTCGGATAAACCTTTGACGCAAGCAGAGCTGACCAAAGATGGCCTGGTGCAATTTCCGGTCATCATCGGCGGTGTTGTGATGGCCCTCAATCTCGACGGCGTCGCCTCAGGCAAGCTCAAACTCACAGGCCCGCTCATTGCCGATTTGTATTTAGGCAAAATTAAAAAATGGAATGACCCGGCCATCGCCGCGTTAAACCCAGACATGAAGTTGCCCGATGAAAATATTACCGTCGTGCGCCGTGCCGACGGTTCGGGCACCACTTTCCTGTTCACGGATTATTTATCCAAAGTCAGCCCGGACTGGAAAACAAAAGTCGGTGGCGACGCTTCGGTCTCCTGGCCTGAAGGTGTAGGCGGTAAAGGCAACGAAGGCGTAGCCTCTTATGTGCAACGCATTAAAGGTTCGATTGGTTATGTGGAATACGCCTTCGCCAAGAAAAACAAAATGAATGTCGCGCAATTGCAAAACCGCGATGGTAATTTTGTCGAAGCCGATGATGCGACTTTCCAGGCAGCGGCGGCTTATGCCGATTGGGCCAAGGCACCGGGCTTTTACGAGATTCTCACCAACGAGCCGGGTAAAAATAGCTGGCCGATTACCGGCGCAAGTTTTATTTTGATGCACGCTCAGCAAGCGGACGCGGCGAAAGGCAAAGAAGCGTTGAAGTTTTTTGATTGGGCTTTGAAAAACGGCGGCAAAATGGCCGAAGAACTCGACTATGTACCTCTGCCTGCTGACGTAGTCAAATTGGTCGAACAATCCTGGGCCGATAAAATCAAGGATAGCGCGGGCAAACCCTTATGGCCGTAATTGCCCTAAAAAGCGAATCGCCGGAACTTCGTCGGGCCAGCCGGATACACGTCTGGCTCGACGCAACATTTGAAACCATCACGCGTCTATTTGCCCTGCTGGTTTTGCTCTTGCTGGTGGGGATTATTGTTTCGCTCGCGATGGGTGCATGGCCCGCATTTGAAACTTTCGGTTATGGGTTCATCGTCAGCACGAGTTGGAATCCCGTCACCAATCAATACGGCGCGCTGAATGCGATTTACGGCACGCTGGCCACATCGTTTATTGCTATGTTGATCGGAATTCCGGTCAGCTTCGGCATCGCTGTTTTTCTCACCGAGCTATGTCCCACTTATTTGCGCCGACCGCTTGGCACGGCGATCGAATTACTCGCCGGCATACCCAGCATTATTTACGGCATGTGGGGCTTGTTTGTGTTTGTGCCTTTACTGTCGGAATACATTCAACCGGGTCTGACCAAAGTGTTCGGCAGCATCCCGCTATTCGGCAAATTATTTCAGGGCGCGCCTAATGGCATCGGCATCCTCAGCGCCGGATTTATTTTAGCCATTATGGTGATCCCGTTTATTTCATCCGTCATGCGCGACGTTTTCGAGATAGTACCGAAAGTTTTAAAAGAATCTGCGTACGGATTAGGCGCCACCACTTGGGAAGTCATGCGCCATGTGGTGTTGCCTTATACACGTGCGGGCGTGGCGGGCGGCATCATGCTCGGCCTGGGCCGCGCGCTGGGCGAAACCATGGCGGTGACGTTTGTCATCGGCAACAGCCATAAAATCAGCTCGTCTTTATTCGAAGCCGGTAACAGCATCAGCTCGGTGTTGGCCAATGAATTCGCGGAAGCGTCAAACGACATGCACATTGCTTCGCTCATGGCGCTGGGATTAATCCTGTTCTTCATCACGTTTATTGTGTTGATCATCGCCAAGCTTTTATTGGTTCAGCTCTCGCTAAAAGATGGGCGGACCGCATGAGCGCCATTGATACCGCGAAAACCAGCTTGCGCGGTAACAAGGTTTACCGCAAACGCGTTTGGGTCAACCGTATTGGCTTGTTGCTATCGATGTTTGCCATGGCGGTGGGCATGGCATTTTTGCTGTGGATTTTATGGACCATCACTTACAACGGTTTTGGTGCGCTGAGCAAAAGCTTGTTCACCGAAATGACCCCGTCGCCGGGTAGCCAGGGCGGTTTACTCAACGCCATAGTCGGTAGCCTGATGATGGTGAGCATCGCCACTTTGCTCGGCACACCGATTGGTATTTTGGCCGGCATTTATCTGGGCGAATTCGGACAGCGTGGTTGGATTGCACCGGCCACGCGCTTTCTCAATGACGTGTTGTTATCCGCGCCATCCATCATTATCGGTTTGTTTGTCTATGCCATTTATGTCGCCAAAGTGCAGCATTTTTCCGGTTGGTCCGGCATCCTGGCTTTGGCCTTATTAGTGATTCCGGTGGTGGTGCGGCAGACGGAAAACATGCTGCATCTGGTGCCCAACAGTTTGCGTGAAGCCGCCGCCGCATTAGGTGCGCCGCGCTGGAAAATTATTACGGCGGTGACGTTACGTGCGGCAAGAAGCGGCGTAGTCACCGGCATCATGTTGGCCGTTGCGCGCATTAGCGGCGAAACCGCACCGCTATTATTCACCGCGCTGAATAACCAATTCTGGAGCAAAGATCTCAACGCGCCGATGGCGAATTTGCCGGTGACAATTTTTCAATTCGCCATGAGTCCTTACGAAAATTGGCAATCGCTCGCTTGGGGTGGCGCGTTGTTGATTACGCTCGGCGTGCTCACATTAAACATTCTGGCGAAATTCTTTTTCAAAGATAAGCTAATTGCATAACGATAAAATATTCAATGTAAACAAATACTTATGACAAACCCTAAAATCATTATCCGCGACCTGAGTTTTTACTACGGTAAATTTCAAGGACTGCAAAATGTCTCGCTGGATATTGCGCAACAAAAAATCACTGCCTTCATCGGGCCGTCGGGTTGTGGCAAATCTACGCTGCTGCGCACCTTGAACCGCATGTACGATTTGTATCCTGGACATCGTGCCGTTGGCGAAATCATGCTCAATGGCGAAAATATTTTGAAGCAAGGTATCGATCTCAACGCGCTACGCGCCAAGGTCGGTATGGTATTCCAGAAACCGACGCCCTTCCCTATGTCGATTTACGACAACATTGCGTTTGGCGTGCGCTTGTACGAAAAACTCGGCAAACGCGACATGGACGAACGGGTCGAATGGGCGCTGCGCAAAGCCGCGCTATGGGACGAAGTGAATAATAAATTACGCCAAAGCGGATTGAGTTTATCCGGCGGGCAGCAACAACGTTTATGCATCGCGCGCGCTATCGCGGTGAAGCCGGAAGTATTGCTGCTCGACGAGCCGACCTCGGCGCTGGATCCGATTTCCACCGCGCGCATAGAGGAATTGTTGGCCGAACTGAAAACCGATTACACCATCGTCATGGTCACCCATAACATGCAACAGGCAGCCCGCGTATCCGACTTCACCGCATTTATGTATCTGGGTGAGTTGATCGAATTCGACGAGACACAGACCTTATTTATCCGTCCCGGCAAAAAACAAACCGAGGATTACATCACCGGACGTTTTGGTTAATCGCAAGAGGCAAACATGAACGAACATACATCGAAACAATACGACGCAGATCTGGCCAGCATACGTAGCACAGTGCTCAACATGGGCGGCTTGGTGGAAACGCAAGTCAGCCGCGCCATTGAAGCATTGAAATCGGGCGAAGCCGATTTGGCCGAGCAAGTACTGGCTGCGGAACAACGCATCAACGCATTACAAATCCAAGTGGACGAACAATGCGACCAGATTATCGTCAAGCGCCAACCGACTGCGGTGGATTTGCGCATGGTGATGATGTTTATCAAAACGGTAAACGACCTGGAGCGCATCGGCGACGAAGCGAAAAAAATTGCCTTGAAAGCACAAAAAATCCACACCTCAGAAAAACTGGCACTGGTGCGCTTTCATGATGTCAGCCGCGTATCGGAAATCGCGCGGCACATGCTGCAGATGGCGCTCGATGCCTTGGCACGATTGGATGTAAAGGCGGCAGCCGATGTCGTCAGCCGCGACGAAGCATTAGATCAGGAGTTCGTCGCCATTTTGCGCCAGCTCATCAGTTATATGATGGAAGACCCGCGCACGATTTCATCTGCGGTGGAAATTGTCTTCATCGCAAAATCCATCGAACGCATCGGCGACCACGCAAAAAATATTGCCGAATACATTGTGCATGTGGTGAAAGGCAAAGATATGCGCCACGCCACGGCAGAACAAATCCGCCAGGCAATCGGCAACTGATTGATGGCCGCGATGATCCTGATCGTAGAAGACGAACCGCCGATCCAGGCTTTGCTGGACGTCAACTTGCGCCATGCGGGCTACCGCACAGAATGTGTCGATAGTGCGGAAGCCGCACGGGAGAAAATCCAGCAAATGTTGCCCGACATGATTGTGCTGGATTGGATGTTGCCCGGCCAAAGCGGCATCTTGCTGGCGCGACAATTGCGCGGTGACACGCGCACGCGCAATGTGCCGATCATCATGCTCACTGCTAAAGCGCAAGAAAACGACAAAATCACCGGACTGGAAACCGGCATCGACGATTACATGACCAAGCCGTTTTCACCGCGCGAATTATTGGCGCGCATCAAAACCGTGTTGCGGCGATCCGCGCCGGAATCAACGCTCGATCCGATTGAGTTTGACGGCTTACAATTGGAGCCTGAATCCGTCAGAGTAACCGCCCATGGCACACGCGTTGTTGTCGGACCAACGGAATTTCGCTTGCTGCATTTTTTCCTCACCCATACCGATCGTGTGTATAGCCGCTCGCAGTTGCTCGATATGGTGTGGGGCGACCATGTTTTTCTCGACGAAAGAACGGTCGATGTCCACATCCGGCGCTTGCGCAAAGCTTTGGAGCCGAGCCAACACGACAAATATATTGATACGGTTCGCGGCAGCGGTTATCGCTTTTCCAGCAGCGTAGAAAAGACTATTTAAGCTATGCATAAGCGCGAAATTTGGCTGGAAGGCCTGACTATTCCTGTAATTCTGGTGATTGCAGTCGCCATTACCGCGCCGATCAATATGACGGCCGCTTTGTATTTACTCGGCTTAGGTTCGTTATCTTTACTCGCCTACCATCTGTTTCACTTGGCGCAGTTTAACCATTGGGCGAATAGCGACCTTGACGTACAGGCACCCGAGGCGACCGGCGTATGGGAAAACGCTTTTTCCGCTTTGTATCGCCGCGTGAAACAGCGTCAATCGCAACAGGAAAACTTGGCCGACGCTTTGCAAAAATTACGCAATGCCACTGAAGCGATGCCTGATGGCATGGTAATACTCAACCCGAATAAACACATTGAGTGGTGCAATCGCGTGGCGGAACATCATCTCGGCATTAATTTTTTTCAGGACTTCGATCAACCGATAGCTAACTTGGTGCGGCAACAAAGTTTTGCTGATTTTCTGCAGAGTAAAGACGCTGCCAAGCCGCTTGAATTACATTCCGATCGCGAAGGTGCGCCGATGTTGTCGCTGCAATTGATTCCGTACAGCGAAGGCCGCAGCCTGTTGTTATCACGCGATATCTCGCGCATGGAAGCGCTGGAAACGGTGCGCCAGGATTTTATCGCCAACATATCGCACGAATTGCGTACACCGATCACGGTGTTGAGCGGATTTCTGGAAACCTTTGAATCCACGCCGTTGGATACGGCCGACGCGAAAAAATATATCGCCTTGATGAAAACCCAAGCCGAAAATCTGCAACATCTGGTAGAAGACCTGCTCACGCTATCTTCGCTCGAATCACCTGACAGCCCGCCGGATACACAAACCATACAACTGACATCGCTGATGACACAGCTTCTCGCCGATGCGCAGGCGCTCAGCCGCGGCCGACACACTATTAAACTTGAAACGCCGGAAAACGCGACGCTAATCGGCAGCAAAACAGAAATTTTCAGCGCCTTCACTAATCTGGTCACCAACGCGATTCGTTATACGCCTGATGGAGGCAGTATTTTATTGCGCTGGACTGACGCGCCCGATGTTGGAAGGTTCGAGGTCATCGATAACGGCATCGGCATTGCGGCCGAACATATTCCGCGTTTGACCGAAAGATTTTATCGCGTTGATCGCGGCCGCTCGCGCCAGTCTGGCGGCACGGGTTTGGGTTTAGCCATCGTAAAGCATGTCGCTTTGCGCCATGGTGCATGGCTGGAAGTCGATAGCGAGCTGGGAAAAGGCAGTACGTTTCGCTTGGTTTTTCCAAAATCCGCCAACCCAATCGAAAATAAAGAATATTCTGCAACTATATAATTATATTAGCTAAATTTGCATAGCGCAAAACGTAATCTGCTGCAATCCTCCGCTTTCTCCCTTACTTCCGTTGCTCTCTTTACAGAAAAAAATTTGTCCGTTGGACAACCTGCCCCTGCTCGCCTATGATTCGCACATTAAAGCCTCAGTCTATTCATGATTATTCTCGGAGAAAAATATGAAGCTGTCCCGTCTTGCATTGGGTGTCTTGGTCAGTGCCGCGTTAGTTTCTGCCTGCGGTAAAAAAGACGCTGAGCCTGCCAAACAATCGGGTGAAGCCAAAGCCCCTGCCGCCGCGCAAGGCGCAAAGACTTTAGTATTCTGCTCGGAAGGCAGCCCTGAAGGTTTCGACCCGGGACAATACACAACGGGAACCACTTTCGACGCGTCTGCCATTCCGGTGTTCAATCGCCTGACGGAATTCGAGCGCGGCAGCACCAATGTGATTCCTGGCCTCGCAGAAAAATGGGATGTGTCGGCAGACGGCAAAACCATCACTTTCAATTTACGCAAAGGCGTGAAATTCCACACCACGGATTTTTTCAAACCGACGCGCAACTTTAACGCTGACGATGTGATTTTCAGTTTTGAGCGCATGTTGAGAAAAGACCATCTGTATAACAAAGTTGCGCTGAAGGGTTTTCCTTACGCGGAGAGCATGGAAATGCCCAAGAGCGTAAAAACCATTGAAAAGGTCGATGACTATACAGTTCGTTTTACTCTCAACCAACCGGAAGCGCCGTTTATTGCCAACGTCGCGATGCAATTTGCGTCGATACAATCAAAAGAATATGCCGACCAATTAATGAAAGACGGCAAGCCGGAAAATCTCAACCTTGCGCCAGTCGGCACGGGACCGTTCGTGTTGAAGAGCTATCAAAAAGATAGCCAAATTCGTTACGAAGCGTTCAAAGATTATTGGGACGGCAAACAACCGATTGATAAACTTATTTTCGCTATCACCACCGACGCCTCAGTGCGCATGCAAAAACTCAAAACCGGCGAGTGTCATGTCACGGCGTATCCGCGCCCGGCTGATGTCGCGGGTTTGAAAGCCGATACAAAACTCAACGTGATGGGACAGGAAGGCTTGAACGTCGGCTACCTCGCTTTCAACGTTGAACACAAACCGCTGGATAACAAGTTGGTGCGCGAAGCATTGTCGCTGGCAGTGAACAAGTCAGCCATCATCGAAGCGGTGTATCAAGGCGCCGGCCAGGCGGCGGCGAATTTTATTCCGCCGACTATGTGGTCGTATAACAAAGATATTAAAGACCTGCCGTTTGATGTTGCCAAAGCGAAGGAGTTATTAACTAAAGCGGGCCTGCCGAATGGATTTGAGATTACTCTCTGGGCGATGCCGGTGCAGCGCCCGTATAACCCTAACGCCAAACAAATGGCGGAAATCATACAGGCTGATTGGGCCAAGATCGGCGTCAAGGCGAAAATCGTCAGCTACGAATGGGGCGAATATATCAAGCGTTCCAAAGAAGGCCAGCATGATGCTTTGCTATTAGGTTGGACCGGCGACAACGGCGACCCGGATAACTTCGCGGCTAACTTGCTCACTTGCGAAGCGGTCAAGAACGGCGAGAACCGTTCGCGCTGGTGCCATAAACCGTTTGACGATTTGATCCTCAAAGCGCGCACCACCAACGATATGAAACAGCGCACCGATTTATATATGAAAGCACAGGAAGTGTTTCATCAAGAAATGCCCTGGGTCACCGTGGCACACTCGTATCAATATCAGCCGGTGCGTAAAGAAGTCATCGGCTT
>JAYVGF010000309.1:0-9708 GCA_043772415.1 Betaproteobacteria bacterium | reverse complement strand
CAAACACCAAGCCGATGCCGAGCAGGAAACCAAAGTCACCGACACGATTGACCAGAAACGCCTTGAGGTTGGCGTAAATCGCTGTCGGTCGTTTGAACCAGAAACCAATCAACAGATATGAAACCAGGCCTACTGCTTCCCAGCCGAAAAACAATTGCAGGAAGTTGTTCGACATCACCAGCATTAACATCGAAAAGGTAAACAGCGATATATAAGAGAAGAAACGCTGATAGCCCGGATCGTCGGCCATGTAACCAACCGTGTAGATATGCACCATCAAGGATACCGAAGTGACTACCAGCATCATGGTGACGCTGAGCTTGTCGATGAGAAAGCCAATGCTCCACGGCGCCATGTTGTCGCCGAGCGCGGTCCATTGATATAAGTTGCCGTTGAAATTATTGCCGTTCAATACATCGCGGAAAATAAAATATGAACCGACAAACGCAATCGCCACACCGATGATGGTGACCCAATGCGCGAAGGCGCGTCCGAATTTCCAGCCGAGCAAACCCGCAAGCAGCGCGCCGACTAAGGGCGCGAGTGGCACTAATAAATATAATTGCTGCATTGAAATCATATAATTGTAACTATTTGATTATATTGCGTAATTTGTTAACCGCGTAAGCTATCCAAATCGTCCACGTTGATGGTTTTCAAATTACGGAACAGCACAACTAATATTGCCAGGCCGATAGCGGACTCTGCCGCTGCGACAGTCAAAATAAAGAACACAAAAATTTGTCCCGCCGTGTCGCCCATGTATTGCGAGAAGGCGATGAAGTTCATGTTCACGGCGAGCAACATCAACTCGATCGCCATCAACAGCACGATCATGTTTTTGCGATTCAAAAAAATCCCGACGACGCTGATAGCGAACAATATCGCGCTTAGCACCAGATAATGGGACAGTGTGATCATTGACGCTCCCTTTACTGCGGTTTGGTTTCTGTTGTGGGTTCGACCGGCGCTTTGGAAACCGGCCGCGCTTCCGTCGCCATGTTCACCATGCGCACGCGGTCTTTGCGTTTCACCCTTACTTGTTCCGATGGATCTTGCGACTTGGTGTTCTTGCGCTTGCGCATAGTCAGCGCGATCGCCGCGACGATCGCCACCAGCAAAATCACCGACGCCAACTCAAACGGATAAACGTAATCGGTATAAATCAAACGGCCCAATTCTTTGGTATTGCTGTAATTGGCGGCCTTGGCCACCGGCGCCGCTTTGTCGATTAAGCCTTTGGTCCACAGCACCGCGCCCATTTCGAACACCATCAAACCACCGACCAAAACACCCAGCGGCAAATAATTCAAAAAGCCTTTGCGCAATTCTTCGATGTCAATATCCAGCATCATCACCACAAACAGGAACAACACCATCACCGCGCCGACGTACACCAGAACCAAAACAATCGCGAGAAACTCAGCTTGTAATAACAACCACAAAGCCGAAGCGGTAAAGAAAGCGAGCACCAGAAATAGCGCGGCGTGAACCGGATTGCGCGAGGTAATGACGCGCACGCTGGCGAACAGCAGTATCGCGGCAAAAGCGTAAAACAATATGGTCGGTAGGCTCATCATGATTATCGGTACGCCGCGTCGTCTGCGCGGTCCTTGGCAATTTGTGCTTCGTATTTATCGCCGATCGCCAGCAACATCGGCTTGGTGTAAGTCAGGTCACCACGTTTTTCGCCGTGGTATTCGAGAATGCGCGTCTCGACGATGGAATCGACCGGGCAGGATTCTTCGCAGAAGCCGCAGAAAATACATTTGGTCAGGTCAATGTCGTAACGCGTAGTGCGGCGCGTGCCGTCGTCGCGCTGTTCCGATTCAATCGTGATCGCTAAGGCTGGGCAAACGGCTTCGCACAATTTGCAGGCGATGCAACGTTCTTCGCCATTCGGATAACGGCGCAATGCGTGCAGGCCACGGAAGCGGCCGGACTGCGGCGTTTTTTCTTCCGGGAATTGCACGGTGATGGCGCGCGCGAACATATGCTTGCCGGTCAGGCGCATGCCTTTGAGCAATTCAACCAGCATCAAACTGCGGACGATATCTTTAGCGCGACTAAGCATTATTTTGCAAACCAAATATTAAAGGGGAACCAGTTGTTCATCGGTTGCATCATCATCAAACCGACCACCACCAGCCAGATCAAAGTCAGCGGAATAAATACTTTCCAGCCGAGACGCATCAGTTGGTCGTAACGATAACGCGGGAATGTGGCGCGCAGCCAGATCAACATAAATAACATGAGGCAAATTTTTAATACTAGCCAATGCAGGCCGGGCATGCCGAGATATTTCAACACGGGAATATTTTGCAAAAATGCGAAACCAAATGGCGACAACCAGCCGCCGAGGAACATCAGGCTGGCGAGCGCGGCAACCAGAATCATATTGACGTATTCGGCGATAAAAAATACCGCGAACGCCATGGAGGAATACTCAACATGAAAACCGGCAACGATTTCCGATTCACCTTCGGCTACGTCGAACGGCGCGCGATTGGTTTCAGCTACACCGGCAATAAAGTAAACGACGAACATGGGGAACAGCGGTATTAAAAACCAATTGATAAATCCCAACTCGCCGGTTTGACGAGCGACGATTTGCGCCAGGTTCAAACTTTGCCCCGCCATCAAAACGGTCACTAGCGCGAAACCCATCGCAATTTCATACGACACGATTTGCGCGGCAGAGCGCATGGCGCCGATGAAGGCATATTTTGAATTGGACGCCCAACCTGCCAGCAATATGCCATAGACGCCCATCGACGTTACTGCGAGGATGAACAGCAAACCCGCATCGATATTGGCGAACACAGCATCAGGCGAAAACGGCACCACGGCCCATGCAACGATGGCCATCGACACGGAAATAATCGGCGCCAACACAAACAGAAATTTATTGGCTCCGGCAGGAACCAATAATTCTTTGAACGCGAGTTTGATGCCGTCGGCTATCGGCTGCAATATGCCCCAGTAGCCAACGCGGTTCGGACCGATACGCACTTGCATCCAACCGATGATTTTACGTTCGGCCAAGGTGGTGTAAGCGAAGCTCAACATAAGCGCGACAATCAACAACACGATTTTGATAAAGGTCAAAATGTGCGGGCCGAAAGTGCCGCCGAAAATATTGACAAATAAATCGTTGATCATGCCGCGCGCTCCGCGCTGATTTTTTCCAGCGTCACTTCGCCGAACATCGCACCCAGCATGACGGTGTTAGCGACGCCTGAAGCTATTCGAACACAGTTTTTCGCCAAACCAACATCGCATTTTGCTTTCAGTATGACAGCCGCACTGCCCTGTTTGATGCGAACTTCGCCGCCATCGACCAAGCCGAGCTTGTCAAATAAATCGACGCTGACGCGAACGAACTGCGCAGATTTGCCATCAGCGGTTTTTTGTAGTGATTCGGCGCGTCGTACGATCGCATCGGTGGCGTAAATCGGCACTTCGCCGATGTGTTGAATATGGTTCGCTGCTGTACTGATAATCGGACCAACACCTTCAACGCGATTGTTCAACGACGCCTGGATTTGGGTATCCAGATTCGCGCCTATTTCATTACGCACTGCCTCGACGTTATCAAACGAAAAGTTGTTTATATTCAATAGGTTACCTAATACGCGTAAAACCTTCCACGCGGGGCGTGTATCGCCCAAAGGTTTCACCACGCCATTGAAACTTTGTGCGCGTCCTTCGGTGTTAACGAAGGTGCCGGCAGTCTCAGTGAACGGCGAAATCGGCAACAACACGTCGGCGTAATCCAGTGCGTTGTGTTTGTACGCGCTCATGGCGATGACCATATCGGCAGATTTTAATGCAGCGATGGCTTGCAGGGGATGATAAGTATCCAGTTCCGCTTCGACGCCGAGCAAGAGGTACGCTTTGCGCGGTTGCGCGAACATTTGCGCGGCATTCAAGCCTTTGCCGCTAGGCGTGGCCTTGGCAATATAGGCGCCGACACTATTAGCCGCTTCGCCCAACAAGCCGAATTTCGCGCCGCTGATTTGGGCGATTTGTTGCGCCAATATATAGAGAGAAGAATAGTTAGGAGCATGCTGCGATAAATTGCCCAGCAACACGGCGGTATTTTCTTTTTCCGTCAGGCTGGCGGCGATTTTTTTCGCGCTCTCGCTAACAGTTACATTTGCCGCAACAGCAGGTACTGCGACTTGTTTGGCTTCGGCGATCGCTTTGAGAATCTGCGCCAATATGTCGGCCATGTGATTCGGCGCGACGATGGCTTTGTTGGCGATTTTCATCAACCAATCGTCATCCATCGGATTGGCGATGTTCACTTGCAAGCCGCGCTTGGCGGCTTGGCGGAAGCGGTTGGCGATCAGCGGATGGTCTTTACGCAAAGTGCTGCCGACTATTAAAACGCTTTTCAGCGCAGACAATTCGGCAATCGGCAACCCTAACCACGGCGTGCCTTGCTGTTTGCCGTCGAGAGCGAAATCACTTTGGCGCAAACGATGGTCGATATTGTCCGAACCGATACCGCGCATGAGTTTTTGCAGCAAATACATTTCTTCCAGCGTTTGGTGCGGCGTGGTCAACGCGCCGATTTGCTCGGGGCCGTGCTCCGCCGCGATTTGCTTCAAACCGTTCGCCACATATTCCAAGGCTTGTTGCCACTCGACTTCCATCCATTTGCCGTCTTGTTTCAACATCGGCTTTTGCAAGCGCTGGTCGGAATTCAAACCTTCGTAAGCAAAACGATCTTTGTCCGACAACCAGCATTCGTTGATGGCGTCGTTTTCCAACGGTAACACGCGCATGACGCGATCTTGCTTTACTTGCACCGCCAAATTGGAACCGAGACCGCAATGCGGCGATACCGATTTGCGGCGTGATAATTCCCAAGTGCGCGCTGAATAGCGGAACGGCTTCGATGTCAGCGCGCCGACCGGACACAGGTCGATCATATTGCCGGACAATTCGGAATCAACGGTCTTGCCGACAAAAGTTAAAATTTCCGCATGCTCGCCGCGCCCGGCCATGCCGAGCTCCATCACACCGGCGATTTCCTGACCGAAGCGCACGCAGCGGGTGCAATGAATACAGCGCGTCATGTCGGTGGAAATCAGTGGGCCTAAATTTTTACTGAATACAACACGTTTCTCTTCTTGGTAGCGCGAAGCGGAGCTGCCGTAACCGACCGCTAAATCCTGCAACTGACATTCGCCACCTTGATCGCAAATCGGGCAATCGAGCGGATGGTTAATGAGCAAAAATTCCATCACACCTTTTTGCGCGTTCACCGCGTAATCAGAATGCGTTTGGACTTTCATGCCGTCCGTCACCGGCGTCGCGCAGGCGGGCAAAGGCTTGGGCGCTTTTTCTACTTGCACCAGACACATGCGGCAGTTGGCCGCGATGGATAACTTTTTGTGATAGCAAAAATGCGGAATGAAAATGCCGAGATTATTCGCAGCTTCCATCACGGTTTTGCCGTTTTCGACTTCGGTCTGTTTGCCGTCGATTTCTATTTTTAACATGACATCATTTTCCGTTACGTCGAACACCCTTCGCCGAAGCGGAAGGGATATTCGGGCTGGCAGGGTTTGCCATGAGTGAGCGTGTTGCAGGATGGATAACCAGATCCATATCTTCCAAAGGAATCGCGCCGAGCAATACTTCGTCGCCTAAAATTAGCGCGCCAGTAAAACAGTGACGGCCATTAAATTCAATCAACACTGGGCCGCAATAGGAGCACAACTGTTTTTTGCCATCCGCTAACGTCACCTCACGCTTTTCCAACTCGATCAATCCAAGCTGAAGAGAAACGTGCTCAGGCACACACAAATGTAGAGCGCCCGTATCCACCAGCGCATCAATCTGCATCGCCGCGCGATTAGACTCGCGCGGATTAGAAACCATTAACTTTGCTCGCGTCAGGCCCATAATTTATGCTGCCTTTTCCATTTTGGGTTTTACACCCGCCCCAACCAGGCAGCACTTGTGTTCGATGTGATGTTCAAATTCCGCGCGATAAGTTTTGATGAATGCACGCACCGGCATTGCCGCTGCATCACCCAAGGCGCAAATGGTGCGGCCTTGGATGTTGTCAGCCAGATTCAACAACAGGTCCAAATCTTCTTTGCGGCCTTCGCCGTGCTCGATGCGCTGGATCACGCGATATAACCAGCCGGTGCCTTCGCGGCACGGGGTACATTGACCGCAGGATTCTTCAAAATAAAAATACGCCAAACGCTCGGCGGCTTTGACCATACAAGTATCTTCGTCCATCACGATCACCGCGCCGGAGCCGAGCATCGATCCAGCTTTGGAAATCGAGTCGTAATCCATGTCGGTATTCATCATCACTTCGCCGGTCAAAATCGGCATCGATGAACCGCCAGGAATCACGCCTTTAAGCTTTTTACCGCCACGCATGCCACCAGCCATCTCAAGCAACTTGGCAAACGGCGTGCCCATTTTCACTTCGTAGTTGCCCGGTTTATTCACATGGCCGCTGACGGAAAATATTTTGGTGCCGCCATTGTTCGGCTTGCCCAAACTCAAAAACCAATCGCCGCCGTTGCGCATAATAAACGGCACGGCCGCGAAAGTTTCGGTGTTGTTAATGGTAGTCGGTTTGCCGTACATGCCAAAGCTGGCGGGGAAAGGCGGCTTGAAACGCGGCTGGCCTTTTTTGCCTTCGAGCGATTCGAGCAGCGCGGTTTCTTCGCCGCAAATGTAAGCGCCGTAACCGTGATGTGCGTGTAACTGGAAACTGATGTCGGAGCCGAGAATATTGTCGCCGAGAAATCCTGCCGCGCGCGCTTCTTCCAGCGCCAATTCAAAGCGTTC
Organism: Betaproteobacteria bacterium; assembly: GCA_043772415.1. GTDB lineage: Bacteria > Pseudomonadota > Gammaproteobacteria > Burkholderiales > JBEEJL01 > JBEEJL01. The sequence continues at coordinate 2,880 of JAYVGF010000309.1, read as the reverse complement.
GTAGTCGGCCCAAATTTCGCCGTGAATATAGTTGTAACCGACCTTGGTGCCCATCGCATAAGCGGCAATCGCCATGCCTTCGATCAGCGCGTGCGGGTTATAGCGAATAATGTCGCGGTCTTTGAAAGTGCCCGGCTCGCCTTCGTCGGAATTACACACTAAATATTTATCGCCGGGAAACGCGCGCGGCATGAAGCTCCACTTCAGGCCGGTCGGGAACCCCGCCCCGCCTCGACCACGTAGCGAAGATTTTTTTACTTCGGCGATGACCTCTTCCGGCGTGACTTTATTGGCGATAATTTTTTTCAGAGCTTGGTAACCGCCGCGCTGTTGGTAATCGCCCACATGCCAGTTCTCGCCGGTGAGTCCGGCCATGATGACCGCATCGGGCCCGTAATCCAGCAGCGCGCTCATTTGTTTAGCTCCGCAATCAAGCTATCGAGTTTGTCGTTCGACATAAAGCTGCACATGCGTTTATTGTTCACCAACAACACTGGTGCATCGCCGCAAGCGCCTAGGCACTCGCCTTCTTTCAGGGTAAATTTTCCGTCGGCGCTGGTTTGGTTAAAGCCTATGCCGAGTTTGTGCTTGAGATGATCCGCCGCTTCATTCGCGCCGGACAAAGCGCACGGCAAGTTGGTGCAAATAGTAATTTTGCTTTTGCCCACCGGCTTGGTGTTATACATATTGTAGAAGGTGGCCACTTCGTACACCGCGATCGGCGGCATATCGAGATACTGCGCGACTTCGTCCATCAATTCATTCGACAACCAGCCGTGTTCATCTTGCACAATAGCGAGCGCCGACATCACCGCTGATTGCTTTTGGTTGGCGGGGTATTTGGCCAACTCGCGGTCGATTTTTAGTTTGGATGCGTCAGACAACATTATTTCTCGCCTTTCCAATAATCGACGTTGGCTGATACTTCTGTCATATGCCGCAGCTCGCCGCTGAACGCACCGATTTTTTTCGAATCGGGATATTCGCACACGTCCACCGGCATCTTGGTGCTGACGGAAATATAGGCAAGCTCCATGTCCGAGGTATTGATAATTTGATGCGCGGTTTCCGCTCCGCCGACGGGGCAACAAATAAAATCGCCGGTACGAATAGCGCGGGATTCATGGCCGTAACGTAAGGTACCGCTACCGCGAACGATGAAAAACATTTCTTCTTCCGCGCGATGGCTATGGAACGGGCAGGAACTTTTGCCCGGCTGCACCACATCATACGAATAGCCTAAATCTTTCGCGCCGAGCAACGGCCCGATTCGCACCGCTGCGCAAGCAAAATGTTGGCCTTGCTCAAACGGTTCGAGTTTGAGTTGATCAATATTAATCACTCTTGAATTGACCACACTCATCGATCAATCTCTCCGAACACAATATCCTGCGTGCCGATAATCGCGACGACGTCGGCGATCATGTGACCACGCGCCATTTCATCCAACGCGGCGAGATGCGGAAAACCCGGTGCGCGGATTTTCAGGCGGTAAGGTTTGTTCGCACCGTCGGAAACCAAATAGATACCGAACTCGCCTTTCGGATGTTCCACTGCCGCGTAAGCTTCGCCCGGCGGAACGTGCATGCCTTCGGTGAAGAGCTTGAAGTGATGGATCAGCTCTTCCATGTTTTCTTTCATGCCTACACGATTCGGCGGCGCGACTTTGTGATTATCGATAATCACCGGGCCGGGATTTTTGCGCAGCCAATCGATACATTGAATAATGATGCGATTCGACTGGCGCATTTCTTCAATACGCACCAAATAACGATCGTAGCAATCGCCATTCACGCCAACGGGAATATCAAACGCTAATTTGTCATACACTTCGTACGGCTGCTTTTTGCGCAAATCCCATTCGATTCCGGAGCCACGTAGCATCGGGCCGGTGAAACCGAGCGCTTGCGCGCGTTCCGGCGACACCACGCCGATACCAACGGTGCGCTGTTTCCAGATGCGGTTGTCGGTCAACAAGGTTTCGTATTCATCGACGTAACGCGGGAAACGCTTGGTGAAATCTTCAATGAAATCTAGCAAAGAACCTTGGCGGTTTTCGTTCAATTCTTTTAGCGCTTTGGCATTTTTGTTGTGTACTATTTCGTATTGCGGCATGCGGTCGGGCAAATCACGATACACGCCGCCGGGACGGTAGTAAGCTGCGTGCATACGCGCGCCGGACACGGCTTCGTAGCAATCCATCAAATCTTCGCGCTCGCGGAAGGCGTACAGGAAAACCGTCATCGCGCCGACGTCGAGCGCATGCGCACCGAGCCATAACAAATGATTTAACACGCGCGTAATTTCGTCGAACATGACGCGGATGTATTGCGCACGAACCGGCACTTGGATCTGCAATAGCTTTTCTATCGCCATCACGTATGCGTGTTCATTGACCATCATCGACACGTAGTCGAGCCGATCCATGTACGGCACGGACTGTATGTAAGTCCTTGTTTCTGCTAACTTTTCTGTAGCCCTATGAAGCAGGCCAATATGCGGATCGGCGCGTTGGATCACTTCGCCATCCAGCTCCAGCACCAGACGCAACACGCCGTGCGCAGCGGGATGCTGCGGGCCGAAGTTCATGGTGTAGTTGCGGATTTCGGCCATTATTTTTTTGCCTCGGCGTAATGCTCTTCACGGATCACGCGCGGTACAATTTCGCGCGGCTCAATGGTGACAGGCTGATACACGACGCGTTTTTGTTCCGGGTCGTAGCGCATTTCAACATTGCCGGTGACGGGAAAATCTTTTCGGAACGGATGGCCGACAAAACCATAGTCGGTGAGCAAGCGGCGCAAATCGTTGTGGCCCTGGAATACGATGCCGTATAAATCGAAGGCTTCGCGTTCATACCAATTAGCGGCGGGCCACACG
>JAYVGF010000308.1:0-6307 GCA_043772415.1 Betaproteobacteria bacterium | reverse complement strand
GTTAAATCGACACTACACCACGTCCAATATCAATTACATGGCCGGAAACGAATATGCGTTTCTCAATATCGACAGTGAGGCCAATTACCGAAGGTCGGCCGAGGATGTCGCCTTGGCGTATGGTGCGCGTAATCGGCAGCGGTGTGTTTTGCGCCATCAACCAGCCGCCTAAATTTGCAGCGGCGGAGCCGGTGCCGAAATCTTCCGCTATCGTGCCGCCGAGGTTGGGGAAAAAGAAGCGCGCTTCCATTACGCCGGGTGCAGCTTCGACCCAGACATAAACTTTGTATTCGCCTGATGGATTCATGGCGAATTTTTTCATCAGCTCGCTGCTCGGCATAGCGCGTCGCAATGCTTCAACCGATGTCAGCGGAATCAACAATTGTTCGCTGCCTGTGTTCATCCAGCGCGGTGTGTCGGCGATGTCTTTTTCATCCACGCCCAACATTTTTGCCAAATCAGCGCGGCTGGTAGTAACGCCGCGCGTCTTCGGCGAGTTGGCTTCCAGCGTCCAGTCGTCGCCCATTGCCGCGACGGCGATCACACCCGCTTGCATTTCCAAGCTGAGCTCATCGCCGCTGTTGCGCATGGCACGAATGACGTGCGCGGTGCCGAGCGTCGGGTGGCCGGCGAAAGGCATTTCAAATGAAGGCGTGAAGATGCGTACTTTTGCGTTGGCTTGCGAGCTGGGCAAAATAAAAGTGGTTTCAGACAAATTGAATTGCTGCGCGATGACTTGCATCACGGCTTCGTCCATGCCGCGCGCGTCTTCGAACACACACAGCGGATTGCCGGAGAACATATATTTTTTTTGGCAGAAGACATTGACGAGACGGTAAGCGTAGTTGGCCATGCTGGTTTTCCTTGGTGGATTCAAAAATGTTGTTGGTTCAATAATGCTAATGGTTCAAATAAATAGTAAGTCGGGTTTCCTTCACCACTCCTTCCCCCTTGACGGGGGAAGGTTGGGATGGGGGTGAAAATGTTCATATGTTCTCGAAGTGGCGATTCACCCCCACCCTAACCCTCCCCCGTCAAGGGGGAGGGGACAAAATCTGGAACGCGCGTTGGCCATCACCGACGCTTCACTACTGCTACGTCCCTTCCCCCTTGTCCTCGAGTGATGTGGTCGAGGGTTCAGGGGGAAGGCTCGGATGGGGGTGGGTGTGCTTTGAAGCATCTCAGATATTCCTACGGCACCCATCCCCACCCTAACCCTCCCCTTGAAGGGGAGGGGATGTCCTCGGGGGAATTATGCTTGTTTCGTTTTCAATTTCGCCAATAGCTTTTCATGGATACCGCCGAAGCTGCCGTTGCTCATGACCAAAATGTGGTCGCCGGTTTTTGCAGCGGCGATAATCGCGGTGGTCATTTGTTGCAGGTCATTATACGTGGTCGCCTTTGCGCCTAAGGGCGCGAGCGACTCTGCCGGATCCCAGCCTAAATTATTGCCGTAGCAAAAAACAAAATCGGCTTCTCGCAAACTCGCGGGCAACGCGGCCTTCATCACGCCGAGTTTCATGGTGTTGGAGCGCGGTTCGAGCACGGCAAGGATGCGCGCTTTGCCGACTTTGGCGCGCAAACCGGCGATGGTCGTGTCGATTGCTGTTGGATGATGGGCGAAGTCGTCATACACGGTGATGCCGCGCTCAACGCCGCGCACTTCCATGCGGCGTTTGACGTTTTGAAATTCAGCCAGGGCGGCGATGCTGTGTTCAACCGGCACGCCGACATGACGCGCGGCGGCGATGGCGGCGATGGCGTTCATGCGATTATGTTCGCCGATTAAATCCCATTTCACGCGGCCTTGTGCTTTGCCATTCAGCATGACTTCAAAGCTGCCGTCTTGCTCGACTGCGCCGATATTCCACCCAGCATTTTTTTCAGAAGCGCCTACGCCGAATTTTTCCACCGTACTCCAGCAACCGCGCGCGAGGGTGTCGTCCATGCTGGCTTCGCGTCCGTTGGCGACGATGAGGCCGCTGGCGGGAACGGTGCGCACTAGATGATGAAACTGCGTTTGGATCGCGTTGAGGTCGGCGAAAATATCCGCGTGGTCGAATTCGAGATTATTCAAAATCGCCGTGCGCGGACGATAGTGAACGAACTTGGAACGCTTATCGAAAAACGCCGTGTCATATTCGTCCGCTTCGATAACAAAAAACGGCGACACATCTTTCAAGCCAGGATTTTTGCTCGCGATGGTTTTCGGCACCGCTTGCGGCAAGCGCGCCGACACGCCGAAATTTTGCGGAACGCCGCCGATTAAAAATCCCGGCGCGAGTTGCGCGTATTCGAGTATCCACGCCAACATGGATGAAGTCGTGGTCTTGCCGTGTGTGCCCGCGACGGCCAACACCCATTTGTCGCGCAATACATTTTCCGCCAGCCATTGCGGGCCAGAAATATACGGTAAGCCACGATTCAAAATTTCTTCCATCAAGGCATTGCCGCGCGACACCACGTTGCCGATGACGAACACATCCGGCTTCAATTCAATTTGTTTCGCGTCGAAACCTTCAATGAGCTGGATGCCCATTGCTTCGAGTTGCGTGCTCATCGGCGGGTACACATTCGCATCGCAGCCGGTGACGGTGTGTCCCGCTTCGCGCGCAATCGCCGCGATGCCGCCCATAAAAGTCCCGCAAATACCCAAAATATGTATCTTCATAACTCTTTAGCCCGATATCGTCGCAATACGTCGTTGCTCACAAAAAATAACTCCTTACATAGTCGCTCTATGCCGCGTCGTTATTTTTGTTCGCGCCTAGTCTTGCTTAGATTTCGGGCTAAATAGCGACTTTTCAACATAGAGCTTTTAATATTTTTACCCACGAAAAATAAAATACACGGCACCGAGTAAACACAAACCGGCGTAAAGAAAATCCAGTTTGATCTCTTGATTCATATACAACACGGCGAAGGGAATAAACACCGACAGCGTAATCACTTCCTGCATGATTTTGAGTTGCGCGAGATTCAGCGTGGTGAAACCAATGCGGTTGGCCGGCACCATCAACAAGTATTCAAAAAACGCGATGCCCCAACTGGCGAACACGGCGACATACCAAGCGCTGCTGCTCTGGTTTTTCAAATGCCCGTACCACGCGTAAGTCATAAAACAATTCGACGCAATCAGCATCAGCGCCGTCAACACGACGGGCGAAATCGGCAGAGAAGTCATAGGCGATTTCCGCGAACACAAATACCGTTATTGTACCTGTTCGCCTGTCGTGGGAGAAACGCGATTGGGTTGTATAGGGTGCACTGTGCGCACGCGTAAGGTTAGTTCCAGCGAGCTGGGCTGTTATTTAGTGCGTAACGTGCGAGCGGCGCACCCTACGGCTTAGCGTGCAAGTAGTATTCTATTTTTAATTTTTGCGCAGCCAATCAAGCCGCTGATTTATTTTATCGCGCATTTCTTCATTCAGCCCCGGCGTCTCGCCGATACGAGAAAGCTCCGCAAGTTCAGGGCGCGGCAGCAAAAACACCCGCCAGAATTCACGCAACGGAATCGGATCGGAATTACGTTCGAGCAAAACAAATTCATCGCCCGCCGCGATCATGCCGGTTTGCACCACGCGGTAATACCAACCGGCGATGCCGCGCTCCTCGACGAACCGCGAAATATCTTCCATGCCGTAACGCGCGTTGATTTTCCAACACGGCGCGCGCGGCTGGCTCACTTGCACTTTGCACGCCCCGATTTGAAATACGTCGCCGACGCATACCGCGGATTCGTCCCAACCCAACGTAGAAATATTTTCGCCAATACTGCCGGGCACAAAACTATTTTCAATCTCAGGAAAATATTCTTTCAATAGCGAATAATTTTCTGCCGCGTAATGATGCAGCGCCTTATCCACCCCGCCATGAAAACGCCGATCGGCTTGTACATCACCGACAATGCCTTCCCGCGTCAATTCAACCGATCCAGTCACTGGATGCTTGATAATGCCGCTCGCATGACCTCCGGGGAGGATCTGCGATTTACCCGTAAATATATGATTTATATGAACTTTTCGCATATCGTGAATAAGGATAAATAAAAATACTGTAGAGAATTAGTAGCATTGTACCTACTGCGAGCTATGCGCCTTGTCGCAGATAATTTGAACCCATATAAAGGTATAGGTCATATACCTCATGATTTACATGGTGTGAATAACCTAAATCAAGTTAGTATCAGTGCCACCAATAACATTAATCGTTCAGGGAGAGCTTCATGCGTCGTTTCGCTTATTTGTTTTATATCCTTTTATTGTCTGTACTTTCAGCTTGCGGTGGTGGTGGCGGTGATACAGCCTCTCCCACTCCTGCGCCTCCTACATCGGCACAAATCGGCAGCATAAAAGGTACCGCTTTCGCAGTCGATACCGCCGCACCGTTAGCGAACGCAAAAGTTAGCGTGGGCGAAGTCTCGACAACGACGGCTAACGACGGCTCCTTCACCCTGAATAATGTTCCCGCACAAGAACGCGCCATGGTGAAATTTGAAGCAGCTAATTACGCATCAGCATTCAGCGCGGTTGCCGTAGTCGATAAACAAACCAGCGCGACGCAAGGCTTGTTGAGCAAAGTTGGCTCGACCAGCACCTTCGCCGCAAATGCCGCCAGCACGCTTACCGTGCCGAATTCGCCCGCGCAAGTTGCGTTGGCTGCCGATAGTTTGGTCAACGCCGCAACCGGCGCAGCACCAAGTGGCGCCATCACCGCGCAAATTACGCCGATTGATCCGGCCTCGAATCCACAAAGCATGCCCGGCGATTACACCTCGTTGACTGCGACGGGCGCAGTGCAAAGCATCGAAAGTTTCGGCGCGGTGAATGTGGAATTAAAAGATGCGGCAGGTAACAAACTCAATCTCGCGTCCGGTAAATCCGCCACCATCCGCATCCCGGTTTCCAGCCGTACAGCAGCAGCCAACAGCCCCGCCACTATTCCGCTCTACTACTTTAACGAGACCAATGGCCGCTGGATTCAGGAAGGCACGGCAACCCTCTCAGCAGACAAACAATATTACGAAGGGACCGTTACCCATTTTTCGACCTGGAATTCCGATCGCCCTGTAGAGGAAACTATTTTTGTGACTGGCTGCGTCGTGGGCCTGATCAATAAAACGGGTATCAATGGCGCTTTGGTCACTAGCACGGGTGTAGATTATTCTGGCTCAGCACTTACGTTTACGGATAACTTGGGTAATTTTCGAGTTGCCATGAAAAAAAATAGCATAGCCGATATTCAAGCGCTAATCTATCAGGCAGGCGGCGGCATTTTTTATTCGAATATCGTGACAGTGGGTCCGTCAAGCGTGGATATTCACTTGCCTAGCTGTCAAGTTATGTCTGATGTTATCGACTACACGCCTAAAAATATTGTTCAGCCTACCGATGTGACGACGATTGCGGGCGAACCGGTTACTTTTTACGGCTACGGATCTTGCACCACCGTAGCGAAATTCCAGTGGTATCGCAATGCCGTATCAATCCCCGGCGCAACTCAGTACTTTTATTCCCATACAGCTCTATTTGACGACAATGGCGCAAAATATTCAGTGGTCATCACCTGCGCATCGCCGAACAATCCCGCAGGCGTAAGCGTCACCAGTAACCCGGCGACACTGACTGTTGCACAACCGATTGCGCCGATTATCAAGACACAGCCGCTTAGCCAGACCGTATTTCAAGGCCAAACAGCAAGTTTTATAGTAATAGCGACGGGATCACAGCCGCTAACTTACCAATGGCTTAAAAATGGCGTCGCAATTGCGAATGCAAACTCGCCGGTTTATACCACCCCCGTCGCAGCTTTGGCAGACAACGGTGCGGCGTATAGTGTGACCGCGACCAACGCTGCTGGCAGTGCCACCAGCATTAACGCCACGCTCACCGTGCAAGCAATCACAGCGCCGCCAGTCATTTCTAAGCAACCCGCCAATGCTACAGTTTACTTGGGACAGCAAGCTGTGTTTAGCGTGAGCGCAGTGGACCCCTTGATCAGTAAATATCAGTGGTTACGTAACGGCGTAGTTATCCCCGCGGCAACAGGCTTTATTTATGTCACCCCAGCAGTCACGGCGGCCGATAATGGCGCGCGCTACAGCGTAACGATCACTAATATAGCAGGCAGCGTCACCAGTAATGAAGCCGTGCTGACCGTAAGCGCAACGTCTGTAGCGGATATTGAAGCTCTAAGCCATCTCATATTTTTGCCCGTCGAATTCAGCGGCATCAGTTTGGCGGCTACTGATCTTACTGATGAACAATTTAGAGTCTTGCCCGTGGCTAGTGTTTGTACAACAGGTAGC
>JAYVGF010000307.1:0-1803 GCA_043772415.1 Betaproteobacteria bacterium | reverse complement strand
TGTGAAGTGTGTCACATTTTCCCGCTTGAAACAAAAATAACGATTTCTGCCCGGATTAATTAATAGATATATCAATCAATGTCATGCCGATCGGGATGGATTTTAGTCCTTCGGAAACAGGATACAGCCATGTCTGCGTTTACAAAAAATCTAAATCGTTTGCCCCGAATTATTGCGCTGGGAATTTTTTCAGCGATGGCGTTTTTGCGTCCCGCCATGGCTGACGGTATTTACATGACTAACATGAAGGCGCAACTGACGGCCGATTCCGTTAGTAAGCTCACCAACGCAAGCCGTGTTCCCGGCGCTAAAGATGGCGATGTGGTTGAGTTTGTGTTGAGCGCGACGATTGCCAATGCCGTCGGTGGCCCGGGTGTTTATTTCACTTCTTATATACAGCCAGGCGTCGAAGTATTAGGCGCTACTTTTGTTACCGACATCACTGGCGTTACCGAGCGTGCTCCAGGCGAGGGCGGTCATGCGCATGATGGATGGGGATTGCGCGGCCTCAAGTCGCCGTTCGGCGCGCCGTTCGCTGCAACGTTAAATGGTCGTCAGAACGATATTTACGGCGACACGGGTGTTTTTTATTCTACCGATACGCGCACGCGATTATTCACTGCCGATAGCAGCAATATTGCAAAAGGGCCGATTGGGAATCCAACCGCTACAGCTGGAATCTCTAATGGTTACAACGTCACCGATACTTTTTATAAAGCGGTTGGTGCGTTCAATCTTTGGGATGCTGATCAGGTAAATGCGTTTGGCGCGGGAGGCGCGCTCAATTCGGTGCCGGTCAATCCCGCACCGACTTCTTCAGCCACGGTGATCAATAGCATCGGGCAAGGCGTTACGCCGTTCGGTTCGGGATCTTCAGTCGCAGGGCCGGATACCGGATACACCATGGATAACACCGGCAATGTCGGGCCTTGGCAACGCGTACGCTATGCAGGATCGCAAAAGGCAGACATTAGTGATGGGGCCGCTATAGCCATCGGGACGGCGGATTTTCCGACTGTGGTAGATGTGTCGGGTGTGGGGTATAGGCTGAGCGATGCGAGCGCATTACCAGGTGGGACGAATGCCGTGCGCTGGTCGTATGGGTTTGCGGCACTAAACGAAGTTGTGTACGTAAAAATCCGCGCTCGCCTGAATACCGCCGTGTTATCTGCGCCGGACGGCGTGGTGATGAACTTCGAATCCACCGGCAGCGACAACTGGGGCAGCGGTTCGAAGGACAATCCGTGGCGTTACTTCGGGCCGACGTTCGCCAAAAGCGCGACGCTTTATTTGGCCAAGGAAATTTCCAAGGTTGATGGCAAGCCTTATAACGGCGGCTTGATTCCCGCAGGCGCTATCGTTACCTACAAAGTTCGTTATGCCAATCTGGGTAATCTACCTGCCGAGAGCGTTTCTATCACCGATAAACTCCCTGTCGGCATTGCGACCACGGGTTGCTCGGTAACGACTCCTACTTTTTCGAATTTATCCGGCGGCGTGAGCGTCGGGACTATTTCTTCCGGCACCGCAACATGTCCGGCAGCGGGAGCAATCGTCACCTTCGCCAATTTGCCTAACACGGTTAGTGGAAAAATCGGCGGTGTGCGCGGTGGTGAATTTACTTATGACGTAAAACTTTCTTCTACGCTGGCCATCGGCACCGTTGTTTCCAACAATGCCACTTTTACCGCCACTGATGCGGTGGCTGGAACCATTGTCACTCAAACCGCCAACGCCAGCGGAACCATCGGCGTTCCGCAATTCATCGACGTGGTCAAGAGCGCAGGTGCTTTGACCAAGGCC
>JAYVGF010000306.1:0-3060 GCA_043772415.1 Betaproteobacteria bacterium | reverse complement strand
CCTGCCTTGCCGGAATTGCTCGGCGGCTCGGCTGACTTGGCCGGATCGAATCTGACGCTGTGGTCCGGCTCCAAAGGCGTGACCAAACATAACGGCGGCAACTATATTTATTACGGCGTGCGTGAATTCGGCATGAGCGCGATGATGAACGGCCTCGCGCTGCACGGCGGTTTCATCCCTTATGGCGCGACTTTCCTGACCTTCGCCGATTATTCGCGCAACGCGATCCGCATGGCAGCGTTGATGAAATTGCGCTCGTTGTTTGTGTTTACGCATGATTCCATCGGCCTCGGCGAAGATGGCCCGACGCATCAATCGGTCGAGCATGTTTCATCGCTGCGCCTGATCCCGCAGCTTGATGTCTGGCGTCCGTGCGACACGGTTGAATCCCTCGCAGCGTGGACGCAATCGATCGAACGCAAAGACGGCCCATCATGTTTGATTTTCAGCCGGCAGAATTTACCTTTCCAAAAACGCGATGAAGCGACCTTGGGACAAATGCCTCGCGGCGGTTATATCTTGCGCGAAGCGGTCGGCGGCGTACCGCGCGTGATTTTGATTGCGACGGGCTCCGAGGTTGGCCTCGCCACCGCGGCGCAAAAAATCCTCGACGAACAAGGTATCACCGTGCGCGTGGTGTCGATGCCGTGCACCAGTGTGTTCGACCGCCAGGATGTGAAATATAAAAACAGCGTGCTGACGCCGGGCGTGAAACGCGTCGCGATAGAAGCGGGCGTCACCGATTACTGGCGCAAATATGTCGGGCTCGAAGGCGCCGTGGTCGGCATCGATCGCTTCGGCGAGTCCGCCCCGGCGAATGATTTGTTCGAGTTGTTCGGGTTCACGCCCGAGAATGTCGTGAACACCGTGAAAGGTTTGCTGTAAAAATAAACAGTCATGCCCATTGTCGGCAAGCTGAAAACAAGGTTAAATAACGTAAGCTAGTAATTTCATAACTATTTGATTAATAAGGAGTTTTTTCATGGCAATTCGTGTCGCTATCAACGGTTACGGACGCATAGGGCGCAATATATTACGCGCGTTGTATGAATCGGGCCGCAACAAAGAAATCAATATTGTCGCGATCAACGATCTTGGTAACGCAGAAACCAACGCGCATTTAACGCGCTACGATACGGCGCACGGCAAATTCAAAGGCACGGTGGCGGTTGAAGGCGAACACATGGTGGTCAATGGCGACAAAATCAAAGTGTTCGCGATTCGTAACCCGGCCGAAATTCCATGGGGCGCGCTCGAAGTCGATGTCGTGCTCGAATGCACCGGCCTGTTCACCAGCAAAACCAAAGCCAGCGCGCACATTACCGGCGGCGCGAAAAAAGTCATCATCTCCGCGCCCGGCGGCGCCGATGTCGATGCAACGATCGTCTATGGCGTGAATCACAACGTGCTCAAAGCATCGCACACCGTCATCTCCAATGCATCCTGCACCACCAACTGCTTAGCGCCGATGGTCAAGCCATTGCACGACAAAATCGGCGTAGTGAATGGTTTGATGACCACGGTCCACTCCTACACCAATGACCAAGTGCTCACCGACGTGTATCACGAAGACTTGCGCCGTGCGCGCTCCGCCACCATGAGCATGATCCCGACCAAGACCGGCGCGGCGGCTGCGGTGGGTTTGGTGTTGCCGGAACTCAACGGCAAGTTGGATGGTTACGCGATTCGCGTCCCAACCATCAACGTATCAGTAGTCGATTTGTCCTTCGTCGCCGCGCGCGATACCACGGTGGATGAAGTCAACGCCATTATGAAAGAAGCCTCTTCACAAGGCCCGCTTAAAGGCATTTTGAATTACAACACCGCGCCGCTGGTGTCGATCGATTTTAACCACGATCCGGCATCGAGCACATTTGATTCCACGCTGACCAAAGTATCCGGACGTTTGGTCAAAGTATCCAGCTGGTACGACAATGAGTGGGGCTTCAGCAATCGTATGTTGGATACGACGGTTGCGTTGATGGCGGCGAAGTAATATTTACGCTGCTTAAATAAATCGAACAAAGAAGTCCCTCCCCCCTTGACGGGGGAAGGTTAGGATGGGGGTGAAAAGTTTCAGCACACACCCATCCCCACCCTAACCCTCCCCTTGAAGGGGAGGGGAATCCAGGATGACTCATTGCGTTTCTGTAGCGATTGCATCAACCCCAAACCATGAACATAAAAAAACTTTCAGACCTCAACATTTCCGATAAACGCGTCTTCATCCGCGCCGATCTCAACGTGCCTATCCAAGACGGCAAAATCGGTGACGACACGCGCATCCGCGCGTCCGTCCCCGCGATTGAATACGCGTTAAAGCAAAACGCCGCCGTGATGGTGACCTCGCATTTGGGCCGCCCGGAAGAAGGCGTGTTCAGTGAGGAAAATTCCCTTGCGCCGATAGCCAAACGCTTATCCGAGTTGCTCGGCAAGTCAGTCGAATTGAAACGCGATTGGATCGATGGCGTCGAGGTAAAGCCGGGCCAAGTTGTGTTGCTGGAAAATTGCCGCATGAACAAGGGCGAAAAGAAAAACGACGACGCACTGGCGCAAAAAATGGCCCAGTTGTGTGATGTGTATGTCAACGATGCCTTCGGTACCTCGCATCGCGCCGAGGCCACGACACACGGCATGGCCAAGTTTGCGCCAGTTGCTTGCGCAGGCCCATTGCTCGCAGCAGAGCTCGAAGCGTTGGGCAAAGCCTTGCACGCGCCGGCGCATCCGCTGGTCGCCATCGTCGCCGGATCAAAGGTTTCCACCAAGCTGACGATTTTGAAATCACTGGCAGAGAAAGTGGATAACCTGATCGTCGGTGGCGGTATCGCCAACACCTTCATGCTCGCCGCCGGTTTGAAAATCGGCAAGTCGCTGGCCGAAGCGGATTTGGTAGGCGAAGCCAAAGTAATCATCGACATGATGGCCAAACGCGGTGCTTCTGTGCCGATACCGGTGGATGTGGTGTGCGCCAAAGAATTTGCCGCAACAGCGACGGCTACCATTAAAGATGCTAATAACGTCGCGGACGATGATTTGATTCTCGACATCGGCCCTAAGACC
>JAYVGF010000305.1:0-3245 GCA_043772415.1 Betaproteobacteria bacterium | reverse complement strand
TTACAATACGCAGATATTAAACAAGCATGGTGGTTTTGCTGCTTTTGATGTAAGTAAACTTGATTCGTTGCCCAAAGTGGAAATTGTTTACGCTTATGCTGGTGCTTCAAATATTGCAAGCCGTTTTGATTATTTGGTGTTGGATAAAGTGATCTCGGCACCGGAACTGGACCTGGCGCATCGCACGGCGCGACGCAAGGAAAAATCCATCGAGGAAGTGCTGACGGAAGAATTTCACGTCACCAACACCGCTTTGGGCGAGTCGTTAGGAAAATATTACAGCGTGGATTATGAGCCGTTCAGAGACCGTATGAAGCCACTGGATTTGCTGAAGAACCTGAAGCGTGATTATGTAGTGAGCAGCTTATGGGTGCCGATTGAGGACGGCAAGGAAGGTCTGGTGGTTTTGACGCCGGATCCGGAGCGCATACGCGGCACACGCGTGGTGGAAAATATTTTCCCCAAACACAAAATTATTTTCAAGGTTACTACGCAGTCGGAATTCCTCAAGACCATCAATCTGTTTTACGGCGACCCGATCAGCGGTGGTTCCATCGGCGACATGTTGTCGGGAATGGATCAGGACGACGGGCAGGACGGTAGCGCGCTCTTCGCGGAAGAAATTTCTGCGGCTGCGGATAACGAAGTGGTCAAGCTGGTGAATAAGATTATCACTGACGCGTATCAACAGGGCGTGTCGGATATTCATATTGAACCCTACCCAGGCAAAAACCGCACGGAAATCCGTTTCCGTCGCGACGGTACGTTGGTGCCTTACACTGAAGTACCGGCAAGCTACCGTAATGCTTTGGTAACGCGCCTCAAGATTATGTGCGATCTGGATATTTCGGAAAAGCGCAAGCCGCAAGACGGCAAGATTATGTTCAAGAAATACGGCCCGGTGGATATCGAGCTGCGCGTGGCGACGTTACCCTCCGCGGGTGGCGTGGAAGATGTGGTGATGCGTATCCTCGCTGCAGGCGAGCCGATACCGCTGGATAAACTCGGTGTGTTGCCACGCAATCTGAAAATTCTCAAAGAACAAATCGTCAAGCCTTACGGTATTTTCTTTGCTTGCGGCCCGACCGGTTCGGGTAAAACGACGACGCTGCATTCGATACTCGGCTATATCAACACGCCCGAAACCAAAATCTGGACCGCAGAAGACCCCGTCGAGATTACGCAAAAAGGTTTGCGCCAAGTGCAGGTTAACCCGAAAGCCGGCCTCACTTTTGCGATGGCGATGCGCGCGTTCCTGCGTGCGGACCCTGACGTCATCATGGTGGGTGAGATGCGCGATAAGGAAACCGTGTCCATGGGCCTCGAAGCATCGTTGACCGGCCACATGGTGTTCTCCACCCTGCATACGAATAGCGCCCCGGAAAGTATTATCCGTCTGCTCGATATGGGTATGGATCCATTTAACTTTGCCGATGCGTTGGTCGGCATTCTGGCGCAGCGTTTGGCCAAGCGCCTGTGCGGCAAGTGTAAAAAATCTCACGTCGCGACACAGGCTGAAATTAAACAACTGCTACACGAATTCGGCGCCGAGTTGGCCAACACGCCGGAATGGAAAGCCGATTTGCAAGGCGCGTACAAAAAACAGCACGATGATTGGATAAAAGAATACGCCAATGAAAAAGGCGAATTCACTTTGTATTCGCCGGTCGGTTGCGATACCTGTAACAGCACCGGCTACAAAGGCCGTGTGGGTCTGCATGAATTACTGGTGGGTACCGACGCGCTGAAAAAGAATATTCAGGAACATGCACGCGTATCCGAAATGGTCGCGACCGCATTGTCAGAAGGTATGCGTACCCTGAAGCAGGACGGCATAGAAAAAGTGTTGCAAGGCATCACGGATATGGCGCAAGTTCGCGCTGTATGTATTAAGTAAACACTAAAAATATTTTATAAATTCAATAGGTTATATAATTAAATATTTTTTCTTGCCCGCTTTGAATGATGCCTATGTCTGCTTTACCTAAAGCTATACCTGCCGCCGCCGATCCGGCGGAAACATTACGTCAAATAACTTATCTCCATGAAGTAGGCGTAGCGCTTTCTACGGAGCGTAACCTCGCGCGCTTGTTGGAAACCATCCTCGAAGCGGCGAAAAATCTGACCCATGCCGATGGCGGCACTTTATATCGCGTCATCGACGGCAAGTATCTCAAGTTTGAAATGGTGTGGACGGATTCGCTCGCTATTTCGATGGGCGGCACTACGGGATTGCCGATTCCGTTCCCTGCTGTCCCTTTATATGATGGATCAGGCCAGCCGAATCTCTCAACGGTAGCCGCCTATAGTTGTCTCAAAGGCAAGACCGTCAACATTGCCGATGCTTACGCAGAAGCCGGCTTCGATTTTTCCGGCACGCGCCAATTCGACAGCCAAACCGGTTACCGCTCGCAATCGTTTCTTACCGTGCCGATGCGTAACCATGAGAACGACATCATCGGCGTGTTGCAACTCATCAACGCGCAGGACAGCAAAGGCAACACAGTGCCGTTCAGCGCCGACAATACCCGTCTGGTCGAGTCGCTGGCGTCGCAGGCGGCGGTGGCGATTACCAATCGTTTGCTGATTGAGCAAATGGAAACCTTGTTTGTCTCGCTGGTCAATCTGATCAACAACGCCATCGACGAAAAATCTCCTTACACGAGCGGTCATTGCGAACGCGTGCCTGAGTTGACCATGATGCTGGCCGAAGCCGCCGACAAAACCAGCGACGGCCCGCTGAAAGCATTCCGCATGAACGAGCGCGACCGTTACGAGCTGATGATCGCAGGCCTGTTGCATGACTGCGGCAAAATCACCACGCCCGTGCATGTCGTGGATAAATCGACCAAGCTGCAAACCATCCATGACCGCATAGAGCTTATTGATACGCGCTTCGAAGTATTAAAGCGCGATGCGGAAATCGCCGCGCTGAAAGAAAAGCTTGCCGCGATGCAGGCGGGTCAGCAGCAACAAATTATTTTTATAGAACAACAACTCGCGTTGACCTTAAAGCAATACGACGACGACCGCGAATTTTTGCGTCGTTCCAATATCGGCTCCGAAGCTATGAGCGCGCAGGACCAGGAACGCGTGGCGACGATCGCCGGCTATTCGCATATCGGCATCAACGGTCAGTCCGCACGTTTTTTGAGCGAAGAAGAGCAGGAAAATTTATCTATCCGCTCCGGCACGCTGACCAAAGCCGAGCGTGCCATCATCAACCAGCACATCGTTACCACCAT
>JAYVGF010000304.1:0-15146 GCA_043772415.1 Betaproteobacteria bacterium | reverse complement strand
CAGCCGCAAGCGAACAAGGTGTCGCCGCAAAACAGCATGTCGTCGTTATATAAAGCGATATGGCCTGCTGTGTGGCCGGGAATGTCGAGGACGCGTAACTGTAGACCTATTTCGGTCAAAGTGATTTCGTCGCCCTCACTTAATTTATGCGTAAGGCCTTCAATGGCTTCATGTTTAGGGCCATAGAGGGGAATAGTGGAGCGGTTGATCAGTACAGTGTTACCCCCAGTGTGGTCCCAGTGGTGGTGCGTGTTGAGAATGGCGCTTAGACTCAGACCACGCTGCTGCAGAAAAGCGAGTACCGGCGTGGCATCGCCCGGATCGACGCAAACAGCGTGTTGACCCTGGACCAAAGTCCAGATGTAATTATCGCGAAAAGCCGGAATGGGAATGATTTCCATAGTAGGAAAAGGGTTTGAGGAATCAGGAGTTTGAACTAAAATCACACTATGTCAAATACCGCTACAAACGGAACCCCTAACCCTCATGCTTTGCGTGATTGGTTGACCACGCCCTTAGGCAGCTATTTGCTCGCACAGGAACGCGCCTATCTGGACGACGCGGTGACGGATATTTTCGGTTTTAATGCTGTTCAGCTCGGCTTGCCTGAAATTGATTTTTTGCAGGCCAGCCGTATTCCGTATAAATATTCCATAGCGCCTGGCGGTGCGGCGAATATCCGCGCGCACTTTGATGCGTTGCCAGTCGAATCGCAAAGTATTGATTTACTTATCCTGCCGCATGTACTGGAGTTCGCGGAAAATCCGCACGAGATTTTGCGCGAAGTGGATCGCGTCATGATGCCGGAAGGGCGGGTGATCATACTCGGCTTTAATCCCTGGAGCTTGTGGGGTGCGAAACGCGCCATGACCTATCGCGAAAAAGATTTCCCTTGGCGCGGCCATTTTGTCTCGCTGGTGCGCTTGAAAGATTGGCTCGCCTTACTGGGCTTTGATGTGTCGGCCGGCAAGCTGGCTTGCTATGTCCCGCCATGCACCTCGGAAAAATGGCTGGAACGTTTTGCTTTTATGGAAGCGGCCGGTGATCGTTGGTGGGGCATTGCCGGCGGCGTGTATATGTTGCAGGCAATCAAGCGCGTGCACGGCGTACGACTGATCACGCCGAACTGGCGCAGCAACCAGGAACGTACGCCTAGTCTCGCGCCGGTACAAGGCATTTCCGGGGCACGTCACGACCCTGCACGCACGCATCTTACGCTGGTAAAATAATATGACGCTGCATAAAAACAACGCCGAAGGCGTGGTGGATATTTTTACCGACGGCGCGTGCAAAGGGAATCCGGGCATCGGGGGCTGGGGCGCGCTGATGCGTATCGGCGACCAGGAAAAAGAATTATTCGGCGGTGAAGCGCTGACCACCAACAATCGCATGGAACTCATGGCCGTCATTCGTGCGCTCGAAGCGCTCAAGCGCCCATGCGCTGTGCGCGTGCATACCGATTCGGTGTACGTGCAAAAAGGCATCAGCGAATGGATGGTGAACTGGAAACGCAACGGTTGGCGCACCAGCGCCAAACAACCGGTTAAAAACGCCGACTTGTGGCGCGAGCTGGATGAAGTCGCGGCGAAACACCAAATAAAATGGCTGTGGGTAAAAGGCCATGCTGGGCATGTAGAAAATGAACGCGCTGACGGGCTCGCTAATCGCGGTGTGGAATCTGCACGATAAATAATTGCGCTTGTGTTGTTTGACCAAAGGGGAAGTCTTGCGGCAAATCATTCTGGATACCGAAACCACCGGCCTTGAGCCGGAGCACGGCCATCGCATCGTCGAATTGGCCGCAGTGGAATATATCAACCGCCGTCCGACGGGCAATAATTTTCACAAGTATCTCAACCCCGAGCGCGAGAGTGATGAGCGCGCGCTGGAAATCCACGGACTGACAACCGGGTTTCTCAGCGACAAACCATCGTTCGGCCAGATTGCCGATGAGTTCATTCAATACGTGAACGGCGCTGAATTGATTATCCACAACGCAGCATTCGACTTGGCGTTTTTGAACACGGAATTGGCGCGTTGCGAAAAAACAGCTATGGGCGACATCTGCCCGCAAGTGATCGACACGCTGAAGTTGGCAAAAGATTTACATCCGGGCAAGCGCAATAATCTCAACGCGTTGTGCGAACGTTACGCAGTGGATAATTCCCAGCGCACTTTACACGGCGCTTTGCTCGATGCGCAGTTGCTCGGTGAAGTGTATCTCGCCATGACGCGCGGACAAGAAACGCTGCTGATGGATATCGCACCTTCTGCACAAAATGAAATACGCCGTGAGCAAGGGTTAAAAATTAAATTACCGCTGGTCAAAGCCAGCGCTGAAGAAGTGGAAGCGCATCAAACCTATTTAGATAAATTGAAAAAAGAAAGCAAGGGAGCCTGCTTATGGCAACAACTCGAAGCACTTTGAAATTCAACAGATACCGCGAATCAGAAACTCATATTAACTTATTGAAATATATAAGTTTTTTTATATTTCTTGGGCTTGCGGTCGGAGCTCAGGCACAACAGCCAAATGCGGGTGTGCTCGCTTTAACAGAACAAGATTTTCTCGCTGACGTGCCATTGGTGCTCGGCGCAACGCGCCTGCCGCAGCGTGCGCAAGACGCGCCGGCAGCGACCATTGTTATCGACCGCCACACTATTGAGGCGACCGGCATGACTAATGTCGCCGATATCATGCGCTTGGTACCGGGCATGTACGTCGGCTATTTCAAAGGTCACGCGCCAACAGTCGCGTTGCATGGACTTAGCGGCGAATATTCTGCGCGCATGCAAGTGTTGGTGGACGGGCGCTCTGTCTACAACAGCCTGATCGGCAGCGTAGAGTGGAACGATATCCCGTTATTGCTCGAAGATATTGAACGTATCGAAGTCGTGCGCGGGCCGAATGCCGCAGCGTTCGGCGCCAATGCATTTTTGGGCGTAATCAACATCATAACGCGCGACGCAGCAAGGTCCAGCACGTCGGCCAAATTAGCGCTGGGCGACAACGGTCAGCGCAGGCTGATGGGGCGTTACACCGGTCATGGCGGCGCGTGGAATTATCGCTTGTCAGCCGGCTATCGCGCTGATCACGGTATCGATGATGTATATGACAACCAAGCGCAAAAAATTCTTGATTTGCGCGCCGATTACCATCTGAACAACAGCGACCTCGTGCAATTCGGCGCAGGCTACAACCACAGCCATCGCGACCGCGGCAGCGCTGATGCTAATTTTGAACAGCCCTATACCCAACCGATAGCTGCGGCCTACGCGCAAGCGCGCTGGCAACATATACTCTCGGCCGACCACGAATTCAGTGTGCAGCTTTATCACAACACCTATGATCTGGAAGGCCGCACCCGCTCATTGCCGTTACCGCTAATTGGTGTAGTCCCGGTCGGGGGCAAGCTGGATATGCAGCGTAGCGACCTGGAAGCCCAATATCGTTTCTCGCCTGCCGCTGATTGGCGGTTGGTGACGGGCGCGGGTCTGCGACGCGATTCCGCACATTCAGCGTTTTATCTCGGCACCGACAAGCGCGAGGTCAACGACACTTCGCGGGTATTCGCCCACGGCGAGTGGAGCCCAACGTCGAGGTTGAACGTGAATTTGGGTGCCACGTTGGAAGAGGCATCTTATTCCGGCCAGGAATTTTCACCGCGTCTGGCATTGAATTATCGTCTCAGGCCGGATCATGCTTTCCGCTTGAGCAGTTCGCGCGGCCACCGCACGCCAACTATCTTTGAGGAAAAAGCCAACAATTATTTTGATCTGGCGACGCCGTCCCTGCCATTCAAGATCCGCGTCCAGCAGAACAAAGCCACGGGTGGATTGATATCCGAAAACATCATCAGCAATGAGTTGGGTTACGTAGGCCATTTTACCGAGCAAGGCATTAGCCTGGACTTGCGCGCCTACACCGACAAGTTGGATCACCTGGTGGCTTCACAGACGATAAGCCTTGCCGCCGTTCCGGGCGTGCGTTTTTTTAACGGCACGGATGCAAATGGCAATCCCGTGTTGGGTAATACCGGTCAGGCATTTTCGGCGGTGAACAAAAATAACGCGCGCGTCAATGGCTTTGAGAGCCATCTGCGTTACCGACCAGGTGGCAAGACCGATGTGTTCTTCAGCTACGCGCATACGCGCATTAACGCGAGTGATGCGGCTCTGGAACGCAGCATGCCGCGCAATGCTTACAGTTTGCTCGCCACCCGCCAATTACCCGATCGTATGCAAGGCAGTGTCGGCTATTACCAGGCGAGCAGTGTCGAGCCGCTGAGCGAAGGTAATTTGATTCCCGCTGCGCGGCGGCTGGATTTGCGTCTCGCTTATCGTCTGCAAAGCGACGGCCAGTATTTCCGTCAGGGCGAGGTTGCGTTGGTATTGCAAAATCTGCTGGGTAAATACGCCGACTTTGAACGCGGCAATATTGCGCGGCAACGCGCGTATATGTCCCTGCAATTAAATTGGTAATAGATTAATATAATCAATAGGTTACTGATTGGCCTTTAATTTGCCAAACTTGCGCAATATAAGCTTCCGATTACGCCAATTATTTGCGTCGGTCGTATTGCTATATGTGATTAGTTTGACTGCGTTTGCCGCGCAAACGGATAACATAGCCATAGTGGTCAGCGAAAATACCGATGCCTACAAGCAGGTGGCCGAACGCCTGCGCATTCGATTTGAGCTGGAGAATCCGGAACGCGCGCGCTTTATCACCATTCCCGCGCAAGCACTCGACGGTAAAAACGCCGATGCGCTGGCGAATTACCAATTGGTGGTCAGCGTTGGTGTGCGCGCTGCAAGCTTGATTAACAATTTTGATTTACCGGTGCCCGTGTTGCATACCCTGCTGCCGCGCACGGCTTATGAGCAGTTGCTCAGCGCCAAGCCTGCTAATGAAAAAAATAGCTCCGCCGTATTCATCGAGCAGCCGGTGGCGCGCCAACTGGAGATGGTACGGCTGACGACGCCGCAAGTTGGCAAGCTGGGCGCGTTATTGAGTGCCGATACTGCGGCCGTGGGTCGTATGCTGGAACAGGCAGCCAAGCCCTTAGGATTGCAAATGGAATTTGAAAACATCAAGTCGGCGGTAGAGTTGCCATCGTCGCTGAAGCGCGTATTGGCGCGCAGCGACGCATTACTGGCGCTGCCCGATGTGCAGGTGTATAACCAAAGTACTTTGCAGGGCATATTGCTCAACGCCTATCGTAGCAGTACGCCGGTATTCGGCTTTTCCGCCGCGCAGGTAAAGGCCGGCGCGCTGGCCGCAGTGTATTCCACGCCGGAACAAATCGGTAATCATGCAGCGGAGTTATTGCTCAAGGCCGGCGATGGCGGAAAATGGACGCTGCCGCCAGCGCAGTACCCACGTTATTTCAATGTCGCAGTCAATCGCGAAGTCAGTAAATCATTGGGTTTGCAAATCGACGAGGACATCGTGTTGCAGGAAAAACTCAAACGCAGCAGGAGCGAGCCATGAAAAATTGGAGCATCAAATGGCGATTATTGCTGCTGGCATTTCTGCCGGCGGTCAGCATATTGATGTTATTGGTTGGTTATTTCACGCATAGCCGGATCAAGGATATCAATTTGTCGCTGAGCGAGCGCGGCTCCGCCATTGCGCGTCAACTGGCACCGGCGAGCGAATATGGTTTGTTCACGCGCAACGGCGAAAGCTTGCAGGCCCTGGCGGATACTGCCAAAAAAGAAGCCGACGTGTTGCTGGTGTCGATTTCCGATGCCACCGGCTTGGTGCTGGCTTCCAGCGGGGATAAGTCGTTACTGCGCAAAAGCGACGAAAAGCCCCAGGGCGTCTCACTGGGTGTGCTGGATTTTGCCGATATGCTGTATTTCAGCCTGCCGGTTTATCAATCTGAAGCAAAGGCCGGAGAAATTCCCGAGCAATCCGGTGCAGTCGCCGCTACGCCGCAACGCGGCTTGGTGATTTTGGGCTGGGTGAATGTCAGCTTAAGCAAAGCCAGCACCATCAGCCGCATCGACGCGCTATTGCGCATCAGTATGTTTATCGCCGTCGTAGTGCTCGGCGTCACCGCCATCTTTGCCTTGCGTTTGACGCGGGGCATTACGCGGCCTATCGGTCATCTGGTGCGCGCGGTGGAAAGCATAGAGGCGGGCGAACTGGATGTTGCGCTCACGCCCACCTCAGGCGGCGAACTGGCAGTGCTCGCCAAAGGCGTGAATAGTATGGCAGGCTCAATCAAGGCGGCGCGGGAAGGGCTGCAGGAAAAAGTCGATCGCGCCACGGTACAGCTTACTTATTACGCTACCCACGACAGTCTCACCGGCTTGGTCAATCGACGCGAGTTTGAAGATCGCTTGGGGCAGGCGCTGTTGTCGGCGCGGCAGAACGGCAGCGTGCATGCCTTGTGTTTTATGGATCTGGATCATTTCAAAATCGTCAATGACACTTGCGGCCACGATGCGGGTGACGAGTTGCTGCGCCAAGTAGCGAGCTTGTTGAAATATAAAATCCGCGAAGGTGATACGCTGG
This sequence comes from Betaproteobacteria bacterium, assembly GCA_043772415.1. Taxonomy (GTDB): domain Bacteria; phylum Pseudomonadota; class Gammaproteobacteria; order Burkholderiales; family JBEEJL01; genus JBEEJL01. The sequence continues at coordinate 8,620 of JAYVGF010000304.1, read as the reverse complement.
CGCGCGTCGGCGGCGACGAGTTTGGTTTGCTGTTGGAAAATTGCCAGCTTGACCGCGCGTTGGAACTCGCACATTTACTGTGCGAAACCATCCGCGCGTTCCGTTTTTCCTGGAGCGGCAAGACTTTCACTATCGGTGCATCCATCGGCATCGTGGTGATTAACCGTGGCAGCGATAATGTCTCCAGTGTGCTCAGTCGCGCAGACAGCGCCTGCTATTCGGCCAAAGATCGCGGGCGCAATCAGGTCTATGTTTATCGCGAGCGCGACGATGCGCCCGGCGCAGTCAGCGCAGGTAAAGGCTGGGCGACACGTATTAATGAAGCGTTGGAAAATGACGAATTCTGTATTTATTATCAACCTATCGCGCCGCTGCAAAAAAGCCGCGACGACGGTACACGTTATTACGAAGCCTTGTTGCGCTTGCGCCAGGCCGATGGTGAAGTCATTCTGCCGATGGCGTTTATCCCTGCGGCGGAACGCTATAACATGATGCAAAGTATTGACCGCTGGGTGATTCAGCGTTGTTTCGCCGATTACCGCAAGTTGATGGACGACGCGCCGCCTGGGCAGCTCCCCTATGTGATTTCCATCAACCTGTCCGGGCATTCGTTGTGTGACGAGAAATTTTCCAAATTCCTCGAGGATCAATTTGCCATCTACGGAATACCGCCACAGCGGATTTATTTTGAAATCACCGAGACTGCAGCCATTACCAATCTTTCCAAAGCGGTCGCTTTGATTGAGCGGCAAAAACGTATCGGTTGCAAATTCCTGCTCGACGATTTCGGCACCGGCCTGTCTTCATTCTCCTATTTGAAAAATTTGCCGGTGGATGGCGTGAAAATCGACGGGGTGTTTGTGCGTGATATGTTGGAAGACCGGATTGATTACGCCATGGTCGAAGCGATTAATACTATTGGCCATGTGATGGGGCTATACACCGTGGCCGAGTATGTTGAGAACGAAGCCACCTTGAATATATTGCGCAAGATGGGCGTTGATTTTGCGCAAGGTCATTACGTCGGCACCCCATTGCCGCTGGAAGAAGGTTTTGGTAAGTCGGCGCGCGGCAAGGTGATTGCCATCGGCACCCGCAACGAATCGAATCGCCCTGACCGGATGCCATAGCCAAAGACCGCACTTGATTCACAGCGTGGGCAGGCGATGATATAATTTGGCGATTGAATTTGCGCGGCGCCATTGTGTATGCAGGGCGCATTTTAATAACCGTATTTTGAATAGGTGGACTGCATGGCTTTATCCCTTTTTTCACGTTGTCTATTGGCATCTGCCGTTGCCGTGGGTTTTGTCGCCTCCGCGCAAGCTGCCGGTGACGCGGTAGCCGGTAAAACAAAGATTTACGCGTGTCAGGGATGCCACGGCATCCCCGGCACCAAAACGGCGTTTCCCGAGCTGTATAGCGTGCCGAAACTGGGCGGCCAACATGCGCAATATATAGTCAGCGCACTCAAGGCGTACAAAACCGGCCAACGAAATCATTCCACCATGCAGGCTAATGCTGCCACTTTGTCCGACCAGGACATGGAAGACATCGCCGCTTACTACAGCGCAAAATAAATCATGATGAGACCCGCCAACATGCACAAAATTCTTTTTTCCGTTGTCAGCATCCTGTCTTTGTCGGTGACTGCAGTTTTCGCTGAAGGCAACGCAGAAGCAGGCAAACAAAAATCCCAGCTTTGCATCGCCTGTCACGGAGCCGATGGCAACAGTGCCACCGGTGATTTTCCTAAACTTGCCGGCCAAAATGCCGATTATCTGAAAGCAGCGCTGCACCAATATAAAAGCGGCAAGCGCAAAAACCAGATCATGGCGGGATTTGCGGGCCCTTTAAGCGACGAAGATATGGCCAATCTGGCTGCGTATTTTTCTGTGCAAAAAGGTTTGGAATTGAAATACTGATTTTTCTTTTGCAGTGGTTTGAAATAAAAAGCAGCGCCGGCTTATAACCGCGCTGCTTTTTTTTTGCTTTGGTAGGGTGCGCCGTGCGCACGCGTTGCAGAGTTTCAGCCAGCGAATGTATTATTTAGAGCGTTACGCGTGCGCGCGGCGCTCCCTACGATTGTGTCGCGCGCGTAAGGCAATCAAGGTAGAGCGCAGTATCGGGCGGCTGACCCGAGCGCTGGGCTTGCCACAGCGTTTCTCCGAGGCAATCCATGATGCGATGTTTGGCGTCATGTTCCGATTCCAATTTGCTACGCAGTGTATTGAACGCGGCGAGTATGCCATGTGGTTGGTCGATCGACAGTTGTTCTTCAATCGCCAGATGCATCGACATATGTAAAAACGGATTGGTCTCGCCGAATTCCGGCAGGTAGTCGCGTTCCAGATATTTTTCCGCTTGTGATAGCGCTGCATGATATTCGGGATGCAATAGCATCACTTGCAGCGCTACATTTTCTATTTGCGTAAGTATTTGATTATATTGATATTTTTTCCATGTAAGGAAAAGAAATTCGCGTGCTTCGCGGCGTGACGGGGTAAACATTTCAGTTCATTTCCTTGGCTTTATATTCACACAAATCCTCGATGACACATTGCGAACATAAAGGTTTGCGCGCGCGGCAGGTGTAGCGTCCGTGCAATATCAGCCAGTGATGCGCGTCTTGCTTGAACTCATCGGGTACGAATTTCATTAAACGCATTTCCACTTCATCAACATTCTTTCCCGGCGCGATACCGGTGCGGTTGGCCACGCGAAAAATATGCGTATCGACGGCGATGGTCGGTTCGCCGAAAGCGGTATTCAACACGACGTTAGCGGTTTTGCGCCCCACGCCGGGCAACGCTTCCAACGCATCGCGCGTGCGCGGTACTTCGCTGGCGTGCTGGTTCGCCAACATTTCACAAGTCGCCATAATGTGGCGCGCCTTGGAACGGAATAGGCCTATGGTTTGAATGTAGGAAATCAGTTTGGTTTCGCCGAGGGCAAGGAATTGTTTCGGTGTTTTCGCCGCTTTGTATAATTTTTGCGTGGCGAGATTGACGCTGTTGTCCGTCGCCTGCGCCGAGAGAATCACCGCGATCAATAATTGAAACGGGGAGGCATATTGCAATTCCGTTGTCGGTTGCGGATTCAGTTTACGCAAGCGCGTGAAAATTTCATGGCGTTTGGCTGGATTCATGTCAATGCACAAACAGTATCAGCACGCCCACCAGCGCAAATAAGGCGGAAGCGATGTAGCGCATGATATGCAGCGGTATCTTTTTCACCAACGCATCGCCCAGCAACACAGCGGGAATATTGGCTACCATCATGCCGATGGTAGTGCCCATCACGACGGCCATTAAACTTTTATATTGCGCCGCCAGCGCGACGGTAGCAAGTTGCGTCTTGTCGCCCATTTCCGCCATGAAAAACAGTAATAGTGTCGTCATGAACACGCCGGCATGGCCCATTTTGGTGTCGGTATCGTCCATTTTATCCGGTATCAAGGCCCACACGGCAAAGGCGAAAAAAGTAGCCGCCAGTATCCAGTGCAAGACGGTCGGGCTGATCAGCGAGGCCAGCCACACACCAAAACTGGCAGCGATGAAATGATTCAACAAGGTGGCAACAAAAATACCGGCGATAATGGCCAGCGCTTTTTTCGGGTAACGCGCCGCGAGCACGAACGACAGCAATTGCGTTTTGTCGCCGATTTCTGCCACAGCTACCAGCAGTAAGGAGGTGATAAATGCTTCCATGTGAACCCTTATTTTTTCTCGTTGCTTTGGCGTGCGCGCGCGCGTTGTTGCGCGGCGGCAGCAGCAGGGGAGAGTTGGGGAATCACAACTGTATCCGTTTTCCTTTGGACTTGTTTTGACGTACGCTCTGCCAGCCGCTGTGTTTTTTCTGTCTTGTCGCGCTGCAGCCGGGCCACACGCAAATGGTAGCGACGACGCCATAGCGTGGGCTGGGACGTGTCGCCGGGCGATGCCGGGTTCACCGGTCGCATGACGATGCAATCAACCGGGCACGGGGGCAGGCATAGTTCGCAGCCCGTACATTCGCTAGTGATGACTGTATGCATTTGTTTGCTTGCACCGATGATAGCGTCCACCGGGCAGGCCTTGATGCAAAGGGTGCAACCGATGCAGATATCTTCTTTAATCAGCGCGATGGCGCGCGGCTTGGTCAGGCCGTGCTTTATGTTCAAGGGCAGATACGCTCGATCCAGGAGTAGCGCCAATTGGCGTATGCAGTTATCGCCGCCCGGCGGGCACTGGTTGATGTTCGCCTGCCCTGCGGCGATAGCTTCCGCATAAGGTTTGCAGCCTTCGTAGCCGCATTGCGTACATTGGGTTTGCGGCAGCAGGGCGTCGATTTTAAGGGAGAGGAAATTCAAAACGTCGGCAGTATGGCTGGCAAAGTTCAACCGATCATGCCGATTAATTGGCCTTGCGCTACAAAACGATTGGGGTGCCCTAGTATCATGCGCGCCAAATCTTCCAGCACTGATTCGCCGAAGGTCGCAGCGTAAAAAGCCACAGTGGTCGTTTCGAAGCGCTCGAAGTTTTTTAATTTGAAAATCAATTGTGCGTTTTCATAATCGCCGGTGACCGACATATCAGCGTTGACTGAGTAGGGGACGGTGAATTCAACCCAGCGCATTTTCCCGTCTTCGTTGCGCACGTCCTCACGCTGGAATTTCAGATTGTGCCGCCACAATGCATCTTCGCATTGGTCAATCTGGTTGGGCATATCTTTTTTGAGCATGAGTACATTGGGCGAGTAATGTTTGAACTGGAAAGTAACGCTATCGAATACTTCCGTGTCATTAAATTTTTTCTGGCGATAATCGGCAAAAAAATCCTGCAACATGAGTTTGTCGAATTTCCCCACGCCGTGCAATTCAAAGGTCTGCGCGCTGACCGGCTTGATAATCTCCAGTTGTTTGGCCAGATCATTCAAATAAGTGAAAGTCTGGCGCATGCGTGCATCGACTTTTTCCGCATTGGTGTTTAGTTGGGAATGATGCGCGTCCTTTTCCTTACGGAGGGAGTCGGCCTGCGATTTGAGTTCGTCGAGAAAGCCCATGTTCATATGCGTAGTTAGGGTGAACCGGAATGATAAACGAACCGGCAGGGGACGGGTAGTGCTTATTTATGTACGCTATCGGGCATCGTGTAATTTGAGGCGCCTGTTGACGTCGTACAGCACATGGGGCCGGAGCAGCGTTTTACACATTCGCGCCGCGTGCCATTCGCATTGGTCACTATGGTAGTCTGCGCCCCGTCATCAATCTCGGGCAATACAGCATCGAAAATTTGTTTGATGGTTTTCTTTTTATTCGGCAAATTTTCCGGATCACGCTGTCCTTGGATAATAATTTTTTCGATTTCTTCCGCTGGCTCTTGTATTGCTTCGAGATTTTTTTTGATGATGTTGTTGGTGCGATTATTTTTTGCAGCGTCGTCTTGGTTGCTATTGGATTGTGCTTGGGCGTAACAGCAGGTAACCACCAGCAGAATAATAAATAATATTTTATTCATTATAATCAAATAGTTATGGTTTAAGTAGGTTGCCGACTTGTTTCACTAATTCCGGTCCACGAAAAATCAATCCACTATATATTTGTACCAAGCTTGCGCCGGCATCGATTTTTTTCTGCGCATCGACGGCAGAGAAAATACCGCCAACGCCGATAATCGCCACACGGCCTTGCAAATGTTTCGCCAATTCCCGAATCACTGCGGTAGATTTTTCCATCACCGGCGCGCCCGATAATCCGCCCGCTTCATTGCCATGTGGCAAGTTTTCTACGCCGGTACGATCCAGCGTGGTATTGGTGGCGATGACGGCGTCGAAGCCGTGTTCGATAAGCAGCGCGGCGACTTGTTCAATTTGTTCCGCCGTTAAGTCGGGTGCGATTTTCAATGCGAGGGGGATTTTTTTGCCGTGCTGTTGCGCGAGCTGTCCGCGTTCCTGCGTCAATGTGCGTAATAAATCCTGCAGCGCGTCGCCTTGCTGCAGTTGGCGCAGGTTTTTGGTGTTCGGTGACGAAATATTTACTGTGATGTAGCTGGCGTGCTCATAGACTGCGCGAAGGCAAGTCACATAATCATCGACAGCTTTTTCCATCGGTGTATCGGCGTTTTTGCCGATGTTGATGCCGAGTATGCCGGAATATTTTGCACGCTTGACGTTGGCGATCAGCTTTTCCACGCCGTCATTATTAAAACCCATGCGGTTGATAATGCCATCGGCTTGGGTGATGCGGAACATGCGTGGCTTGGGGTTGCCCGGTTGCGCGCGCGGGGTGATGGTGCCGATTTCGATATGACCGAATCCCATCGCAGCGAGCGCGTCGATGTAATCGCCGTTTTTATCCAGCCCGGCGGCGAGGCCGACACGATTAGGAAATTTCAGCCCCATTACTTGCACTGGCTTGGGCGGAATAGGGTTGGCATACAAGCCGCTGAGCCCAAGCTTCTCCAGATGTTTGAGTGAGTTCAGCGACAGGTGATGCGCGGTTTCCGCATCGAGTGAAAATAATAATGGGCGGAGCAGGGAATACATCATAGGATTTTTGCGGGGTGGGTTGCCGCAAATATTTTTATTAGCGGAGTAAGTCGGACTATCAGTCAGCGGCCTCTTTCGGCTCCATCGGCAACCATACGCCGTTTTGCAAACCTTCCAGCGGACGGTAATTGGTTTTGTAATTCATTTTGCGGCTTTGCTCTATCCAGTAACCGAGGTAAATATAGTCGAGCTTCAGCCGTTTTGCTTCTTCGATTTGCCACAACACATTGTAAGTGCCGTAACTGGTATCCGGATTGCTGGTGTCGAAAAAAGTATAGACCGACGACAAACCGTCATCGAGTTCGTCGATGATGCTGACCATGCGCAGCTCGCCGTCTTCGCGGAATTCCACTTGATACGAGGACACATTACTCTGCAACAAAAAATGGCTGTATTGCTCACGGCTGTCTTGATCCATACCGCCGCCGGGATGACGCGAGGCTTGGTAATGGCGATACAGCGCATAATGTTCTGGATTGAATTTCAAATCCATCATGTGCGCGGTGAGATTGCTGTGTTGTTTCCGCGCGCGCTTTTGCGAGCGGCTAGGCGAGAATTGATTGACGATCACGCGCACCGGCACGCAAGCGCGGCAGTGATCGCAATAAGGGCGATAAGTGAATGCGCCGCTGCGACGAAAGCCGGCATTGACCAGCGCGCTATACACGCGGGTGTCGATGAGATAGCTCGGCGTTGCCACTTGCGAGCGTGCGAGCTTACCCGGCAAGTAACTGCACGGGTAGGGCGCCGTGGCATAAAACTGCAATTCCGCAAACGGCATGTCGTTCATTTTTGACATGGATTTTCTCTCGCACAATCGGTAGTAATCAGTTTACACCAGAAGCCGTTTCCACTTGTATCACCACGTCCGACCATTTTTTCGGTGCATGCGGAATATTGCATAACTTATTGATTTTATTGATAAATTCTTTACGTGGAATTTCCCGTGCACCCAATGAAGCCAAATGCTGCGTGCTCATTTGACAGTCGATTAAACCGAAATCCTGCGCGACTAATATTTGCGCTAAATTCGCCAGGGCAATTTTCGATGCGTCGGTTTTGCGCGCGAACATCGATTCGCCGTAAAACATTTTACCGATGGCGACGCCGTACAAGCCGCCCGCGAGTTCGTTGCCCATCCACGTCTCGACGCTGTGCGCGTAGCCGAGTTCGTGCAGGGCGCAATAGGCGTTCATCATCTCAGGCGAAATCCAGGTGCCGGCCTGCCCATCGCGCGGCTCGGAGCACGCCAGCATCACTTCGCGAAACGAAGTATCGAAACGGACCTCATAGGATTTATTGCGCAAGGTTTTTGCGAGGGAGCGTGATGGCACAAATTCCTGCGGCACCAGCACCATGCGCGGATTCGGGCTCCACCACATAATCTGCTGGCCTTCCGAATACCAAGGGAATACACCGTGCGAATAAGCATCGAGCAAACGTTGCGGCGACAAATCCGCGCCGGCAGCGAGCAAACCGTTGGGTGATTGCAAGGCAGTTTCAACAGCGGGGAAGGGGGAGTTTTTTTGCAGCCAGGGAATCACTAAACGCCACCTCTAAAATTTATATCTCCGTCATTCCCGCGCAGGCGGGAATCCAGCGCCATTCGTTGAAAAATGTCTTTTGGTTTTTGCTGGATTCCCGCCTACGCGGGAATGACGAAACATAAAAGATATTCGGTATTTTTAACACTGAATTTGCTGTTTGCAGAAGTTAGTCAACTCAGTGACGGTTGCGGTCGCAACTGTTTTCTGTGCTTTGCCACCGTATTCCATATTCAATTTGAATTCAAACTTGCGAAAAAATTCATTAAACATTTCGCCGCCGAAAGTGCCGACGGCAATCAAACCATCGGTGGCCTCATCGTATTCGAGCAGAATGGCAGCCAGCGGTTGCGGCGCCGGGCCGTTGATGACTTTTGCGCCGGCGGCGGGGTCGTATTCGCTGTGCTCCGAGCAGCAATGGATAATATTGTCGCGCGATGCGTGCTCGGTTTTTTTGTCGCGGAAACTGATGAAGGTGAGTTGCTTGGTCGGGTAATTCAATCGATGCGCGCATATCGCCGAGTAAGCGACGATAGTTTTTTTCGCGC
>JAYVGF010000303.1:0-2066 GCA_043772415.1 Betaproteobacteria bacterium | reverse complement strand
ATGAATGCACCAATAGAAAAAACGGAATATGGTATTTTCAGGATGTAAACTTGTCATCCTGAACGAAGTGAAGGATCTGCTGTTGCAGTAAAAGCAGATTCTTCGGGAAATACTCCTCAGAATGACAAACGCCTTTGTCATCCTGAACGAAGTGAAAGATATGCTGTTGCCGTAAAAGCAAATTCCTCGGAAATGCCCACGGAATGACAAGCTTTTTTTGTAACACGAATGAGAATGAAATAAAGACTATGGCTGATTTATTATTGGAAATTGGAGCTGGTGGCGTCGCCGCCTTGGCCCTCAACAAGCCCGAGGTACACAACGCCTTCGACGATAAACTCATCGCCGACCTGACTAAAGCCTTGCAAAAACTCGACAAGGATAAAAAAATCCGCGCCGTGGTGCTATGCGCTGAAGGCAAATCCTTTTCGGCAGGCGCTGATTTGAAGTGGATGAAACGCGTCGCCGAATACGACGAGCAGGAAAATTATTACGACGCGATGAAGTTGGGCGAATTATTGCGCACGCTCAACATGATGAAGAAACCCACTATTGCGCGCGTACACGGCGCGGCCTATGGCGGTGGCGTCGGCTTGATTGCCGCTTGCGATATTGCTGTGGGTACAACCGAGGCCATGTTCGGCTTGACTGAAGTGCGCCTCGGCATCATCCCCGCTGTGATCAGCCCTTATGTAGTGGCCGCTATAGGTGAGCGCCATGCGCGACGCTACTTCCTCACGGGCGAACGCTTCAATGCTGCCGAAGCCTATCGCATCGGCTTATTGAACGAGTTAGCGCCAGACGAAGAATCTCTGGATATAACCATTTCAGCTATGATTGAAGCCATATTGCAAGGCGGGCCCGCTGCCGTGATGGAGGCCAAGGATTTAATTTCCGCCGTAGCGTGGCGTCCGGTGAATGATTCATTGATCGCGGATACCGCTGAGCGTATTGCCCGTGTGCGAGCGTCGAAAGAAGGCAAAGAAGGCCTCGATGCGTTTTTGAATAAACGTGCGCCCAATTGGATTAAAAAATGAAGGTGGCGCATAACTTGACCATGCCCCTCCATCCTGACCTTTCCCCGCCAGAGGGGAAGGGACTTGTCGGTGGTTGTTTTTAACTGATGTTCATCAAAATTCTCATCGCCAACCGTGGCGAAATCGCTTGCCGCGTCATACGTACCTGCAAGCGCATGGGAATCAAAACCGTTGCCGTCTATTCTGATGCGGATAAAAATTCACAGCATGTTTTACAAGCCGACGAAGCCATTCATATCGGCGGTTCGCGCCCGGTCGATTCGTATTTGCGCGGCGATAAAATTCTGGAAGCGGCAAAAAAATCCGGCGCGCAGGCTATCCATCCCGGTTATGGTTTTTTGTCCGAGAATGCCCACTTTGCGCGGGCGTGTGAAAAGGCAGGCATCGTTTTTATTGGCCCAACTCCGGATGCCATCGACAAAATGGGTTCCAAGAGCGCGGCGAAAATCATTATGCAGGCTGCGGGCGTTCCCATTGTTCCCGGCTATCATGGTGATAATCAAGACATTACATTTTTGCACAAAGAGGCTGACAAAACGGGTTACCCGTTGTTGGTAAAAGCCGTCGCGGGCGGTGGCGGTAAAGGCCTGCGGCTGGTGAAAAATTCCGGCGAATTTATCGAGCAACTCAATGCTGCCAAGCGTGAAGCGAAGAATGCTTTTGGCGATGACGTTGTTTTGCTCGAGCGCTTTGTGCCAGGCCCGCATCACATTGAGTTTCAAGTTTTCGGTGACGCACATGGCAACGTGGTGCATTTATTCGAACGCGAATGCTCGATCCAGCGTCGCCATCAAAAAATTCTCGAAGAAACGCCCTCGCCTTTTGTTACAGCGGAGATGCGGCAGAAAATGGGAGACGCTGCAGTTGCCGCCGCGAAAGCAATTAACTATCGCGGTGCGGGCACGATAGAATTTATCGTCGGCAGCGACCGCGAATTCTTTTTTATGGAAATGAATACGCGCTTACAAGTAGAGCATCCAATTACCGAAATGACGACCGGGCAAGATCTGGTTGAATGGCAATTGCGCG
>JAYVGF010000302.1:0-1733 GCA_043772415.1 Betaproteobacteria bacterium | reverse complement strand
AATGATTTTGATCGGAATGCGCGCCGTTTTGAGTTGGCCCTTCTCTTTTTCGCCGATTTCGGACATAGTAAAAACCTTAATTAAATCAAATACTTATAGATGTAAATGGGTGACGAGTTTCGCGCCGATTTCGTTCATGTTAGCACGTACGCCGAGGTCTTTTGTTTGCGTGACTTGCATGCCCGCGTAACCGCAGGGGTTGATGCGCGTGAACGGGGCGAGATCCATATCGACATTGAGGGCGAGGCCGTGATAACAACAGCCGCGTTTGACGCGCAAACCGAGCGCGGCGATTTTTGCGTCGTCGATATAAATGCCCGGTGCGCCTGCGATGCGTTGTGATGCGACGCCGTAATCGGCGAGGGTGTCGATGATAGCTTGTTCCATTTTGCGCACCAGTTCGCGCACGCCGATGCTCCTGCGTTTCAAATCGAGGAGTAAATACACGACCAATTGGCCGGGGCCGTGATACGTCACTTGCCCGCCGCGATCAATTTTGACCACGGGGATATTGCCCGCATCGAGAATGTGTTCGGGTTTCGCCGCGAGTCCCAAGGTGAACACGGACGGATGTTCGAGCAGCCAGATTTCGTCCGGTGTATCGGCGTCGCGCTGCGCGTTGAAATCCTGCATGGCTTGATAGGCCGTGGCGTAGTCAGTGAGGCCGAGGTGTTTAATGATCATTTTTTAAAAAACCTTTAACCACAGAGGCACGGGGCCACAGAGAAAAGTCAAATGCATTGTAGGTTGTGCTTGCGCACCATTGCGGATCAATCGGTGACATTATTTTTTCAATCAACATTTTTTTGGTGCGCGGGCGCACCCTACGAAAAATATTTTGTGAAAGGTATTTTTGTTTTTGCTGGATGCCCGCCTGCGCGGGAAAGACGGCAAAGGCAACAGCAGGTTTTTCGCGCTGCTCAGAATAGCAAGATATTTTTTTGATAATTGGGTGGGGTGCGCCGTGCGCACGCGTTGCGGTGATGCAAGCAAAGTTGGTGTGATTACCATCACCCCCATCCCAACCTTCCCCCGTCAAGGGGGAAGGCGCTTCAAGCGTAAATCAGCAGCCATTGTGGTAATGAACAGCAGCAAATACTTTTAGGTAATCAATCATGAATCTCGCCGATCTCTCCATTAAACGTCCCGTGCTCGCTACCGTGATGAGTTTGACTATCGTGCTACTCGGCGCGATGGCGTTTTCGCGTTTGTCGGTGCGCGAATATCCCAACATCGACAATCCAGTAGTGTCCGTGCGCACGGTATATAAAGGCGCGTCGGCGCAAGTGGTCGAAAGCCAAGTGACGCAGGCGCTGGAAGATTCGCTCTCGGGCATCGAAGGTATCAAAACCATTAAGTCGGTGAACCGCGAAGAAGTCAGCCAGATCACGGTCGAGTTCGTGCGCGAGCGCACGGCGGATTCGGCGGCGAATGATGTGCGTGATCGCGTTGCGCGTGCACGCGCTCGTATGCCTGCAGGAACCGAGGATTCAGTAGTAGCGAAAATCGAGGCCGATGCGCAAGCGATTATCTGGGTGATCTTTTCCAGTGACCGCCACAGCGGTCTGGATGTGTCCGATTACGCCGATCGTTATGTCGCGGATATTTTGAAAACTCTGCCCGGTGTGTCCAATGTCATTATCGGCGGCGAGCGTCGCTACGCCATGCGCTTGTGGATCGATTCAGATCGTCTGGCTGCTTACAACTTGACGGTGCAGGATGTTGAAAACGCA
>JAYVGF010000301.1:0-2000 GCA_043772415.1 Betaproteobacteria bacterium | reverse complement strand
CCACTCGCTGCGTACACTGAAGTTTTTCGCCATTTCGTAAGACAGACCGAGACCGTAGGTAATATCTGTGTTGCGGCCGGAAGAGGAACAGGAAAAGCTGCCTACCGTACACTGGCTTTCCGTATCAGCATGGATCGCGCCAAACTTGCCGAACAAACCGAATTTTTGCGTCACTGGCAAGGAGCCGGTGCCTACTAGTTGCACACCCTTGGAGCGGATGAATTGCGAATAGGCTAGTTGCGGCGCGGCCGGACAAACGGCGCCAGTGCAGGGAATATCAGCCGAGCCGGACAAGGAAACCTTACCCGATTCCATATAACTCACTTCTGCACCGAAGTTGCGATTGAATTTATAACCGCCCCAGAGTTTATAGCCGCTGTCGCGGTCTTCACGGGTAGGCACGGATTGGATTGGGGTGGACTCAAAACTCGGCCCGCTTTTGCCCAGGCTCATGCCGAGGAACCAGCCGGTCTGGTCGGCTTCAGCAGGGATCGCAATCAGCGCGCACACTATATATAAGTAGGCGGAATTTTTTTTCATGATGGAGTTCCCTGGCCAAAAATTCAGTGATGTAAAAGCTAACGCTTCAGTTTAATTATCGGCCAAATTTTCCCAAGAACAAGCAGGAATTGAAATTAATTGTTTCTACTGACAATCTTTTAGCCTGCACCAGTTGATAGAGCGGAAAATTAATGATGCTTAGGGAAACCACCACGGCTTGCACAATAAAACTCCAATTAAATTATGTGCTTACAGAATTACACGGCTTCCGGTATAGAGGAACAAAAAATAAAAAGTTAGCGCACGCATACTTATAATATCTTGAATAAATTGAATATTTTAATAATATGCATTTTCGCCCGCAGAGGCAAGCTTCAAGGAAAAACTTGAAAAATCGACTTCCATGCCCTATTATTAGCACTCTAGCCTATTGAGTGCTAAACCCATTTCTAGTCCAAAACTCATCAAAACCCTAAAGGAGAACTCGATGAAAATTCGTCCCCTGCATGACCGCGTGATCGTTAAACGCATGGAAGAAGAACGCAAAACCGCATCCGGCATTGTCATCCCTGACAGCGCCACAGAAAAGCCCGACCAAGGTGAAGTAATGGCCGTCGGTACCGGCAAAATTCTGGAAGACGGCAAAATACGTCCGCTCGACGTCAAAGTCGGCGACCGCGTTTTGTTCGGCAAATATTCCGGCTCGACCGTGAAAGTGGATGGCGATGAACTGCTCGTCATGCGCGAAGAAGACATCATGGGCGTAGTCACCAAATAATTTTTTGAATTTATCAGGAGAACAAAATCATGGCAGCTAAAGACGTACGTTTCCACGACAACGCCCGCGCCAAAATGGTGATCGGCGTGAACATTCTGGCCGATGCGGTCAAAGTCACCCTCGGTCCTAAAGGCCGTAACGTAGTACTCGAGCGCAGCTTCGGCGCGCCAACCATCACTAAAGACGGCGTTTCCGTCGCCAAAGAAATCGAACTCAAAGACAAGTTCGAAAACATGGGCGCGCAAATGGTTAAAGAAGTCGCTTCAAAAACTTCCGACGTCGCAGGCGACGGCACCACCACCGCCACCGTGTTGGCCCAAGCGATTGTTAAAGAAGGCATGAAGTTCGTCGCCGCCGGCATGAACCCAATGGATTTGAAGCGCGGCATCGACAAAGCGGTCACCGCTGTTGTCGCCGAACTGAAAAAAATCTCCAAGCCTTGCACCACCAATAAAGAAATCGCCCAGGTCGGCAGCATTTCCGCCAACTCGGACAGCAACATCGGTGACATTATCGCCACCGCGATGGACAAAGTCGGTAAAGAAGGCGTAATCACCGTTGAAGACGGCTCTGGTCTTGAGAACGAACTCGACGTCGTCGAAGGTATGCAATTTGACCGTGGCTACTTGTCGCCGTACTTTATCAACAACGCCGAGAAACAAGTCGCGTTGCTGGATAACCCGTATGTATTGTTGTACGACAAAAAAGTTTCCAACATTCG
>JAYVGF010000300.1:0-7175 GCA_043772415.1 Betaproteobacteria bacterium | reverse complement strand
TTGCCAGTTTGGTGATCATCGACAGCGGCGGGGAAGGGCACTAATACGCTGGCGACACCGGCAGCGGTGATTTCTGCAATCGTCAGCGCACCGGCGCGACACACCAATAAATCACACCACGCATAGCGCGCCGCCATGTCGTCGATAAACGGCAACACATCGGCTTTGACTTGCGCCGATTGGTAACCGGCTTTTACGGCGTCGAAATGGGTAGCGCCGGCTTGATGCACGACTTCGGGTCGCTGCGCGGCAGGAATTAATTTGAATGCTTCGGGCAAGGCTTCGTTCAGCGCCTTGGCGCCTTGGCTACCCCCGATGACCAGCACGCGCAAATTGCCTGTGCGCGCCGCGTATCTTTTTTCCGGGGTGAGGATCGCGGCGATATCGCTGCGCACCGGGTTGCCGCACCACTGCGCGGATGGGTTTTTCGGTAATAGTTTGCCCAGTGTATTGCTGGTCGCGGCTGAAAAGGCATCGGGGAAGCCGACCAGAATTTTATCGGCGACTACGGCGAGCACGCGATTGGTTAGCCCGGCGACGGAATTTTGTTCATGCAATACCAACGGCTTGTTGAGCAGCGATGCCATCATGCCGCCGGGAAACGACGCGTAGCCGCCCATGCCCAACACCACATCGGGTTTGCGTCGGCGTATCACCGAGAAGGCTTGCTTGAAGGCGACTAATAAACTGAACGGCAGCAGCAATATTTTTGCTATACCTTTGCCGCGCACGCCGGACATGGTCACCCATTCCATATCGTAGCCGCGTGCCGGAACCAGTTTGGCTTCCATGCCATTTTGCGTGCCGAGCCAGACCACATTCCATTGGCGCTCGCGCAAATAATCGGCGACGGCGAGGGCGGGGAATACATGCCCGCCAGTGCCGCCCGCCATGATGAGTATGGTGTGGCTCATACCGAGCGACCTTTTTTCATCTGACGATTCTCGAAGTCGATTCTTAACAACAGTGCCACCGCGATGCAATTAGCGACGATGCCGCTACCGCCGAAGCTGAGAAACGGCAGCGTCAAACCTTTGGTCGGCAGCAAGCCCATGTTGACGCCCATGTTGATCACCGATTGCACGGCGAGCCACACGCCGATGCCTTGCGCGACCAAGGATGAGTAATATCTTTCCAGCGTCGCCGCATCGCGACCGATGCTGAAGGCGCGCATGATGAGGAACACAAACATGGCGAGCACGGTGATGACACCGACGAAGCCCAATTCTTCTGCTATCACGGCGAGCAAGAAATCGGTATGCGCTTCGGGCAAATAAAATAATTTCTCTACGCTGGCGCCGAGACCGACGCCGAACCATTCGCCACGGCCGAAAGCGATTAGCGCGTGCGACAGTTGATAGCCTTTGCCGAACGGGTCGGCCCACGGATCCATGAAATTCAGCACGCGCTGCATACGGTAAGGCGAGGTGATAATCATGATCACGAAGGCGACCAGCAACATCAATATCAGGCCGACGAACAAACGCCAGTTCAGCCCGCCCAAAAATAATATCGACATGGCGATGGCGCTGATGACCACCAGTGCGCCGAAATCCGGCTCGCGCAATAGTAATGCGCCGACGAAGAACATCACGCCGAACATCGGCAGAAAACCCTGTTTGAAGCTGTGCATGGCTTTGAATTTGCGCACCGTGTAATCGGCGGCGTAAAGCACAGCGAACAGTTTCATGAATTCCGATGGCTGGATGGTGAAGGCGACCAGTGAAATCCAGCGGCGGCTGCCGTTGACTTCACGGCCGATGAACGGGATCAGCACCAAGATCAGCGCGACAAATCCAGCGGCGAATATCATCGGGGCAAATTTTTGCCATTGCCGCATCGGCAAACGAAACGCCGCATAGCCGGCGCAAATGCCGGCGATGAGATAAATGCTGTGGCGGGCGAGGAAATAAGCCGAGCGATGGCCGGTCATGCGCTCGGCATCGGCCATGGCGATAGAGGCGGAATACACCATGACCAAGCCAATGGACAGCAATAACAATGTCACCCAGACCAATCCTTGGTCGTAATCCGCTTTTTCCTGTGGACGGGTGATAGTGCTGGAGAAAGTGCCGACATTCATCATGAACGTGCTCCCACTATCGCTTTCGGCTTGAGTGACAGCACAGCCTGAATGAATACTTCGGCGCGATGAATATAATTCCGGAACATATCGAAGCTGGCACAAGCGGGCGACAGCAATACGACGTCGCCTGGCTGCGCAGCAGCGAAACTTTTAATCACCGCGTCAGGCATATCGCTGGCGCGCGACAGCGGCACGCCGGTGGATTCCAATGCGGCGGCAATGAGTTCGGCGTCGCGGCCTATCAGCACCACGGCACGCGCGTGATTTTTCACCGGCTCATGCAATGGCGAAAAATCCTGGCCTTTGCCATCGCCTCCGGCAATCAAGACCACTTGCTGCGACATGCCGGTCAGCGCCGCCACAGTTGCGCCGACATTAGTGCCTTTGGAGTCGTCGTAGAAAACGATGTCGCTGATACGCGCCACTTGTTGCACGCGATGCGGCAAACCTTTGAAATTTTTCAGCGCCGCGACAATTAATTTTTCATCCAGATTGATCGCACGGCACAACGCGAACGCAGCCAAAGCGTTCACCGCGTTATGCAAGCCATGTATTTGTAACTTGTTGATTTTAATCAATTTTTTATTATGTTGAGTAAGTGATTTTTCGCCCGCAGATTCACTGATGCCGAATTCATTTTCATGATTTGCTTCGCCCAAACCAAAACTCAGATTGCGCTGCGTACTCACGCGCATGCTCATAGTTATCGCGTCATCGCGATTCAAAACCTGCGTAGTGCAATGACGGAAGATGCGCGCTTTGGCCATCGCATAGTCGGCAATGTCGGCGTAACGATCCATGTGGTCCTGGCTGATATTCAGCACAGTAGCGGCATCGATTTTCAAACTGCTGGTAGTTTCGAGTTGAAAACTGGACAGCTCCAGCACATACACATCGGGTTGGCCGTTGATCTCGGCTTCCATCAAGGCGTCAAGCACCGGCAGGCCGATGTTGCCGGCGACGACGGTTTTCAATCCGGCGGCTTTGCACATTTCCCCAACCAAAGTGGTGACCGTGGTTTTGCCATTGCTGCCGGTGATGGCGAGTATTTTGGGTCGCATGGGTAATTGATTCAGCGCCTGGGCAAATAATTCCACATCACCCACGACAGGAATGTTGGCGGCGATGGCTTGTGCCACTAAAGGTTCGGACAGCGGCACGCCGGGGCTGATGGCTATCAGATCGATGCCGACAAAACTGGATGCCTTAAACGGACCGGTATCAAGCGGCGTCGAAGCGATATGTTTGCCCAGCTCGCGCGCCAGCGGTGGATTGTCGCGCGTGTCGGCGACGCGCACCTGCGCGCCGCGCGCAGACAGCCAGCGCGCCATCGACAGACCGGAGTCGCCGAGGCCAAGCACTAATACGCGTTTATTTTTTAGTTCCAAAGTCATCAGCGCAATTTCAAAGTCGATAAACCGATCAAGACCAAAATCATGGTGATAATCCAGAAGCGGACCACCACTTGGGTTTCTTTCCAGCCTTTCAATTCGTAATGGTGGTGCAGCGGCGCCATGCGGAATACGCGTTTACCGGTGAGCTTGAAACTCGCCACTTGAATAATCACCGACAAAGTTTCCACCACAAACACACCGCCCATGATCAGCAATACAATTTCCTGCCGCACAATCACGGCCACCACGCCGAGCGCGCCGCCGAGCGCCAGCGCGCCGACGTCGCCCATGAATACTTCGGCCGGATACGCGTTGAACCAGAGGAAGCCCAGACCTGCGCCGCCGAGCGCCGCGCAAAAAATCATCAGCTCACCGGCGCCGGGGATATACGGTAAAAATAAATATTTGGAGTAATCGACGCGGCCCGTCACGTAAGCGAAAACCGCGAGACCGCTGGCGACCATCACCGTCGGCATGATGGCTAGGCCGTCGAGACCGTCGGTGAGATTGACGGCGTTGCTGGTGCCGACGATGACAAAAAATGCCAGGATAATAAAACCGATAGTTCCCAGCGGGATCGCCACGGTTTTGATAAACGGCACGATGAGTTCCGTGTGTTGCGGCAATTTGGCGTTGTAGGCAAGGAAAGCTGCGACGCCAACGCCGATTAAAGTTTGCCAAAACAGCTTGGCTTTGGCCGATAAACCTTTGGGATTGCGATGCACCACTTTACGATAATCATCGACCCAGCCGATGACACCGAAGCCGAGCGTGGTGAGGATGACGGCCCACACATAATGGTTGGATAAATCGCACCAGAGCAAGGTCGCGGCGGTGATGGACACCAGAATCAGTGCGCCACCCATAGTCGGCGTGCCGGCTTTAATTAAGTGCGTTTGCGGGCCGTCGTCGCGTACAGACTGGCCGATTTTCAAAATCGCCAAGCGCCGGATCATATATGGGCCGACCATGAAGGAAATAATCAACGCCGTCATCATCGCCAACACCGCGCGCAGAGTAATGTAGTTGAATACATTAAAAGCGCGGATGCCGTGCTCTTTCGCCAGCCATTGAAATAGTTCGAGTAGCATTATTTGCTTTCCTTGGCGTCAAGCGTGCCGACTGCGGCACTCAGATTGGGCCGTGCAATGGCATCGACCACGCGTTCCATCCGCATAAAGCGCGAACCTTTGACCAGCACCACGGTTTTTGCATCCAGCATCGGCGCTAACGTGGCAACCAGACCATCGAGGTCGGCGAATTTTTTTGCGCCGTCACCAAAAGCCCTGGCTGCGTTGACGCTGAGTTCGCCGAGCGTAAATAAAACATCGATACCCGCTTGTTTGGCATCCGTGCCTAATTGCGCGGTGAGCTTGGCACCGTCAGCGCCCAATTCGCCCATGTCGCCCAGTACCAGGATTTTTTTCCCCGATGATTTCGCCAACACCGCGATAGCGGCTTGGACTGAGTCGGGATTCGCGTTATAGGTGTCGTCGATAATGTCGGCACCGTTGATACCCGGCTTGCGTTGCAAGCGGCCTTTGACGCCGCTGAATTGGCTTAGGCCTTTTGCGATGGCCGTCAATGGAATTTCCAGCGCAATAGCGGCGGCGCAGGCGGCAAGGGCATTGCGTGCGTTGTGTTCGCCCGGCACCATCAGCAAGGTGGAAAAATCTCCACGTGGGGTGTGTACTTGCATCGGTGTGCCGGTGGCATTGAGTTGATATTTCGCCGTGATGTCGGCTTGCTGCGTGAGGCCGAAAGTCAATGCGCGATGTTTGCGCGCCAGCGATTTCCATAAGGGTTCGCTCGGATCGTCGGTATTGATTATCGCCATGCCATCCGCATCGAGGCCGGAAAAAATTTCACCTTTGGCGCGCGCCACTGCTTCGATGCCGCCGACTTCGCCCACATGGGCGTGTTGCGCATTATTCACCAATGCGACTTGCGGTTTGGCAATATGAGTAAGGTAGGAGATTTCACCTTCATGGTTCATGCCCATTTCAATCACTGCATAGCGATGATGCGTGCGCAATTTCAATAAAGTCAGCGGCATGCCAATGTGATTATTCAAATTACCTTCGGTGGCGAGTACGGCGTTTTCATTGTCACAATGCGCGCGCAGTACGCTGGCGATCATTTCCTTTACCGTGGTCTTGCCGTTGCTGCCGGTGAGCGCGATCAGCGGCAGGGCAAATTTGCCGCGCCAATAACCGGCGAGCGTACCGAGTGCGGCGAGCGTGTCTTTGCACACAATCAAGGGTAGCGGTGAGTTGGCGATGGGCATGTGTACCAATGCGGCTGTTGCGCCGCTTTTCGCCGCGATGTCGAGGTAATCATGGCCGTCGAATTTTTCGCCTGCCAGTGCGACGAATAAATCACCGGCATTCACTTGGCGGCTATCGGTACTCACGCCGCTAAACGATGCGTCAGCGCCGCGCAGCTCAGCGTGCAGCGCAGTGGCGGCTACACTCAACTTCATCATGGTCGCTGCGGCTTCGGTCATATCAACACTGTCCCGTTTCATGTTTAGCGGCCATATTTTTTTTCTAATGCGGCGGCGGCGTGTTGCACATCGCTGAAGAGTAATTTCACGCCAGCGATTTCTTGCGTCGCTTCGTGGCCTTTTCCGGCTATTACTAGTACATCTTTTTTATCAATTAATTCAATAGCTTGCGATATTGCCGCAGCGCGATCTTGTTGAACATTTTTTTTCGCATCACCCATGCCGGCGACGATTTGTTCAATGATCAATGCAGGATTTTCGCTGCGCGGGTTATCGCTGGTGACGATGCTGAAGTCGGCCAGCTTCGCGCTAATCGCGCCCATCAATGGACGTTTGCCGTTGTCGCGATCGCCGCCGCAGCCGAATACACAGACCAAGCGACCGCCAGCAGGAACAATTTGGCGCAAGGTGAGCAATACTTTTTCCAATGCATCCGGCGTGTGCGCGTAATCCACCACGACTAATGGTTGGTTGCCGCCGCCGAGTTGCTGCAGGCGACCGGGCGGTGCATGGAGTTGTGAGAGCGCGTGCATGGCGTCGCTAAATTTGACACCGCCAGCCAGTAATACGCCCAACACGCCGAGCAGATTGGAGGCGTTGAATGCGCCGAGCATGCGCGACTGCAACCGCCCTTTGCCCCAGCGCGAGGTGATGTCGAGTCCCATGCCATCACGCGTCAAAGATAAATGACTGCCGCAAATGTCCCCGAGTTTGAGGCTGTGGGTAATGACTTCCACATTTTCAGTTTTTAGTTCACGCGCCAACCGTGCGCCGTATTCGTCGTCGATATTGATCACGGCCGTTTTCAACTGCGGCATATGGAATAGTCTGTGTTTGGCTCGGGCGTAACTTTCCATATCGCCGTGATAGTCGAGATGGTCGCGCGTCAAGTTGGTAAACAGCGCGACATCGAATTTGACGCCGTTGACGCGGCCTTGTTCGAGACCGTGACTCGAAGCCTCCATGGCCACATGGCTTGCGCCTTGTCGCACAAAGTCTTGCAGCATTTGTTGCAAGCCGATGGCTTCGGGTGTGGTGTGCGTCGCTACACTCAGTTGCGAAGCGTTGCTGACTAAACCATTACCCACCGTGCCGATTACGGCAGATTTTTTTCCGAGCAACGCAAAAGCACTGGCGATCCAATGGCTGCAAGACGTTTTACCGTTAGTGCCGGTGACGCCGGCAACCC
>JAYVGF010000299.1:0-4832 GCA_043772415.1 Betaproteobacteria bacterium | reverse complement strand
CGACAAAGGCACCCGCGTGGCAGGCTCGGTCAAATTCGGCCCGGTCACCGTCAACGCAGTCGGGGAACGACTGCAATATGAACCCGTCACCGGCGACATCAAGCGCAATGCCTGGTCGCTCGGCAGCATTTACCAGATCGGCGCCGGCTCGCTGCGTGCGCAATATGTCAAGGCCAACAAAGGCACCGGCAGCGCCATCCCCGGTTGCGTCACCACGGTCCAATGCAAAGTCGGCAACGTGAGCAACCAGGCGGACTCGGGCGCAAAACAGTTTACTGTTGGCGGCACCTATAGCTTGTCCAAGCGCACCAATCTATTTACTTATTACACGAAAATCGACAACGAAAAAAACGGCACCTATAACTTTGATACCAATAATTTCAATCCTGATCCGAATGCATCGGCAGGAACGAATTCAACCCTCGCCGGATCGGACCGTACGGGCATTTCGTTTGGCGTCCTGCATTATTTTTAATGTTTGTTCACGCGGCGCCGGACTTCCGGCGCCGTCGTAAAAAAATAAGCCGTCAACAGGCTCGAACTTCGGCCGTTATGCATTAACAGCTTTTTCCGATTAACCCATGGGGATTTACATCATGAATAAATCTATACGCATTTTAATTTTAGCCTTGACAGGCCTTGCACTGGCCAGCACAGCCGGCGCCCAGGAACTCACCGGCACACTGAAAAAAATCAAAGACAACAACACTATTACCGTAGGCCACCGCGAATCCTCGATTCCTTTTTCCTATTATGACGACAAGCAACAACCGGTCGGCTATATGATGGATTTGTGCGCCAAAGTGGTCGATGCGGTGAAAGCCAAAGTCGGCGCGGGTGTTGAAGTCAAATACCAAGCCGTCAATTCCAGTAACCGTATTCCGCTGATGAAAAACGGCACGATAGATTTGGAATGCGGTTCGACCACCAACAGCGTGAAACGTCAGGAAGAAGTCGCCTTCTCCCCGACCACTTATATCGCTGCAGTGAAAATGCTGGTCAAAACCAACTCCGGCATCAAAGGGCCAGAAGACTTGAAAGGCAAAACCGTGGTCACCACGCAGGGCACGACTTCGGGCAAATATGTACGTGAGTTGAGTGACGCAAACAAACTCGACTTGAAATTCATTTTGGCCAAAGACCATGCTGAATCATTCCAAATGGTGAAAAGCGACCGCGCCGTCGCGTTTGAAATGGACGACGTATTGCTCTACGGTTTGCGCGCTACGGCGGAGAATCCAGCCGATTTCGTCGTCCTGCCTAAAGCGTTTTCCACCGAGCCCTACGGCATCATGATTCGCAAAGACGATGCCCAGTTCAAAGACTTGGTCCACGCCACCATCGGCGGCGTGATGAAGTCCGGCGAAGGTGAAAAGATTTACAACAAATGGTTTACCGCCGCGATTCCGCCTAAAGGCGTCAACTTGAATATCCCCATGTCGCCTGAGCTGAAAGAAGCGTTCGCCAACCCGAACGACAAAGGTATTTAAGTCGCAGGAACAAACTCTGGCTGATGTATGATTAAAGGGAAGCATGGATAACATGCTTCCCTTTTTTTTCACGGGAAATAGTTTTATTTACGGCCAAATAGTAATGTGTACGGTGCGCCGCGCGCACATGTAACGCGGAATAATTTTTCTACCCGCGAATTGAATCAAAGAGAGAAAATCCCCTCCCCTTCAAGGGGAGGGTTAGGGTGGGGATGGGTATAATTACACCATCAATCTTTCAACCAACCACTCTTTGGGTGAAATTACGCAGCATCCATTAACGCGTAGCAAAATCTAAAGAAAAAACAATCATGGCGACAGGCTGGAACTGGGGTGTGTATCTGGAAGAAACGCCGGAAGTCGGCGCGAGATACATCGACTGGCTGCTCTCCGGCCTCGGCTGGACCGTCGCGACCGCATTGTCCGCCTGGGTTGTCGCGGTGCTACTCGGCACCCTCGTCGGCGTACTGCGCACCACGCCGAATAAATGGGCGGTGCGGCTGGGCAATTTCTACGTCGAATTGTTCCGCAACATTCCCCTCATCGTACAAATGTTCCTGTGGTTTTTCGTCATCCCCGATTGGTTTCCGGCGGATACGGCCAAAGCGATAAAATCCATCGATCCGCCGTGGAGCATGTTTTACACCGCTGTGGTCGCGCTGGGATTGTTTACCTCCGCACGCATCGCCGAGCAAGTGCGTTCCGGCATCCAGTCCATCCCGCGCGGGCAAACGCTCGCGGCTACTGCTTTAGGTTTAACCACCGCGCAAATGTATCGCTACGTCCTGTTGCCCGTCGCCGCGCGCATCATCATTCCGCCCTTCACTTCCGAGTTTATGAATATTTTCAAAAACTCCTCCGTCGCGCTGGCGATAGGTCTGCTCGAGCTCACTGCGCAAGCGCGGCAAATGAATGAATTCACGTTCAAAACTTTCGAGGCTTTCGGCGCGGCGACGGTGATGTATATCGTCGTGGCGTTCAGCGTCAATCGTTTGATGGCCTACGTCGAGCGCAAAGCACAAGTGCCCGGCTGGGGCGCGAAAGGCAAAACCTGATGTGGGGTAATTTCGATTACGACGTGATTGTGCGCGCCCTACCGTTTTTGTGGAAAGGCATGCAATACACCATCCAACTCACGCTGGTGGCGATGGTCGGCGGGATTTTTTTCGGCACGCTGCTGGCGATGGCGCGCTTGTCGTCGATCAAACCTTTGTCGTGGCTTGCGTCGGGTTATGTAAACTTATTGCGCTCGATTCCGCTGGTGCTGGTCATCTTCTGGATATTTTTCCTCGTGCCGTTTGTGTTGGGAACATTATTCGATCCAAACGGCAATCCGATTCCCGTCGGCGCGGAAAAAACTGCCTTCATCACCTTTACTTTATTTGAAGCGGCTTACTATTGCGAGATCATGCGCGCCGGTATCCAAAGCATTCCGCGCGGGCAAGTCATGGCGGGCAACGCGCTAGGATTAAATTATCGCCAGAACATGCAATACATCGTACTGCCGCAAGCCTTCCGCAACATGCTGCCGATCCTGCTCACACAAACCATTATTTTGTTTCAAGACACGTCGTTGTTATACGTCGTATCGGCCACGGATTTTCTCGGCGCGGCGTCGAAAGTCGCGCAACGTGACGGCCGCTTGCACGAAATGTATATTTTCGCCGGACTGGTTTATTTTATTATTTGTTACACGTTATCCATTATTGTGAAGCGATTACAACATAAGGTAAGTATATGATTATATTAAATAATATTACCAAGCATTATGGCGCGTTCCAGGTGCTGAAAAATTGCTCCACCCAAGTGAAAAAAGGCGAAGTCGTCGTCGTGTGCGGCCCATCCGGCTCAGGCAAATCGACGCTGATCAAATGCGTCAACGGCCTCGAACCGTTTCAATCAGGCGAGATCACCGTCGATGGCATTTCCGTCGGCGACAAAAAAACCGACCTGCCGAAATTGCGCGCGCGCATCGGCATGGTGTTCCAGAATTTTGAATTGTTCCCGCATTTATCCATCACCGATAATTTGACCTTGGCGCAAACCAAAGTGCTCGGCCGCAGCAAAGAAGAAGCGGCGGATACCGGCATGAAATTACTCGATCGCGTCGGCCTCAAAGCCCAAGCGCAAAAATATCCCGGCCAACTCTCCGGCGGCCAACAACAACGCGTCGCCATCGCCCGCGCACTCGCGATGAACCCCATCGCCATGCTATTCGACGAACCCACCTCCGCCCTCGACCCGGAAATGATCAACGAAGTATTGGACGTCATGGTCGAACTCGCGCAAGAAGGCATGACCATGATGGTCGTCACCCACGAAATGGGCTTCGCCAAACGCGTCGCCCACCGCGTCATCTTCATGGACAAAGGCGAAATCGTCGAAGACGCCAACAAAGCGGACTTCTTCGGCTCACCCCGCAGCGAACGCGCGCAGCAGTTTTTGTCGAAAATATTGCAGCATTGATTCGCGAAGCCCGTAGGATGTGCTGCCACCAACGGCAGCCCCCCCCTCAAAGGTGAACCATCAGGAGATTTAGCAATGACAAAACGACCATATGAAAAACAATTCCTTCTGGACTATTCACAAGAGCATCTCTCATATGAGATCGACATGTTTTTCGGGATACTAGAAATGCTTTCCCCCACGGATACGGGTGCAACAAGGCTTAAGAATGCGAAGATCGAGTCGTTTGTTGTTCATTTGAGAAATTTAATCGTTTTCCTAGGCGAGAAGAGTCAATACGATACAGATGTGTAGGCCATAGACTTTTGTGATAACTGGATCCCAGACGTCCCCGATACATTAAATACTGCTCGGAAACGGGCGGACAAGCAACTCGCCCATCTTACTTCCTGCCGCTTAGCTGCCGGATCCCTAGTTAGGGAGTGGAGTTTTTCTTGCCTTGCTGATGCAATTAGGCCCCAGCTTCAAAAGTTTGTAAGCAAGGCAAGAGAAGGGACGTTATCCCCACGCTGTGCGCAGGTTATTCGATCAAACGAAAATGTTGCTGGTTAACCAATCGCTGCACCAGACGCGCTTGGCATATAGCCCGCGTAGGATGGGTGCAACCCATCAACTTTTATGATGGATCGACACTGTACAAACCTGAACCAGCGCTTGATGGGTTGCACCCATCCTACGATTTGTTACCGCATGAAAAATTGTTAATAATCAAATAGTTATAAAATATATCTATTGCTGAAATTATGCCGTAAGTAACATTTCTGTTTGCTATGTTCCCACATGTAACTTTAATTTAGCGGCATCAATCATGTCTGCAAATACTTCTGGAAGAGCAAGCGTAGGATGGGTGCAACCCATCAGCATTTACGTTGAACC
>JAYVGF010000298.1:0-3143 GCA_043772415.1 Betaproteobacteria bacterium | reverse complement strand
TCGGCGGGGTATTTTGCCTGCGCGAAAAAAGCGAAGGCAAGTTCCTTGTCGGCGGCGAACGCGGCGCGGCTTATTTCAACTTGCGCAGGCCGGACCGCGCGCAGCCGATTGAAGGCCTGCGTAATTTCAAGGTCTGGGATATCCTGGAAAGCGCGAGCGGCCAAGTGTGGGCGGCAACGCAGCAAGGACTTTATACTTTTATCGGTCACGACGCGCCGCGTCGCATAGGTACCGACCATTCGGTGCTTTCCGCCCCGGCGCGGGTGTTGCATGAGCGCGGCAGCAGCGTGTGGATCGGCACTTTGCGCGGACTCGCACGCATAGTCGCGGGCGAGGCGATTGAGGTGCTCACGGACCGCGGCCAGCCTTTGGGTTATGTGTATTCGATCATGGAAGACAATAGCGGTTCGCTCTGGATAGGAACCTTGGGTAACGGCTTATGGCGCGAATCGCCGTCCGGTTTTGTGCAGATTCTGGATCAAGGCATGTCCGCCAGCGCCAACGTGTATGGCATCACCCAGCATAGCGATGGGCGCATGGCCTTTTTGCACGATGCAAAAATATTCTTGCGCGAGATATCGGGCGAAATAAGGGTTCTGGCCGAGTCAACCGACCCGCTCGCCGGCTGGTCGATCAAGTTCGGGCCGGATAACACTTTATATGTCGGCAGCGCCGGCGGCTTGCGCCTTTACGACGTCCTCAGCGGGGAACTCAAGCGCGAAATTACTTCCTGGATGGGCATCGGTGGGTGGGAGTTTACCACCAGCCGCAGCTTGGCCATGTCTGCGCCGGGCTTGATGCTGTGCGGGCTGAACTCCGGTCTCACCATCGTCGATCTGCGCGAATATGAAAAATTCACCGCTGCGCCGACAGTGCGCCTGCGCAAGCAGGTTTGGAACAACGCCAAGGTCGAACAAGACGGGCCGGTATCCAGCGTCGATTATGGCAAATGGACGGCGGAATTTTCCTTATTCACCGGCTGGTTTCTCGACGAAGAGGATGTGCGCGTGCGCGTGCGCCTGTTGGGATTCGATGCAGCGTGGTCTTCGCCGATGTCCATTTCCAGCGTGCAATACAATTCATTGCCGGTCGGGAAATATACACTCGAAGCGCAGGCCTATTCTCCGCTCACCGGCTGGGGGCCCATACAACGCCTGCTCACCATCAATGTGCGCGCACCATGGCGTCATTTCGGTTTCGCCAATATTATGTCGGTCATCGGTCTGGGCCGCATCAACCTCGCCTCGGCCAGCAAGCATAACGAAAAACTAAAACAGGCCAATATCGCTTTGGAACAACGCGTGCGCGAGCGCACCATGCAAGTGGAAAGCGTCAATCAGGAATTACAGCGCGTGAACCGCGAACTCGAACGCGTATCGTTCACCGACTCGCTGACCAACGTCGCCAACCGCCGTGCGTTTGATGATTTACTCGCGCGGGAATTCCGCCGCGCCAAACGCACCAAACTGCCGCTGTCGTTGATATTGCTCGACATCGATTCATTCAAACCCTACAACGACAATTACGGCCATCAGCAGGGCGACACGGCGTTGAAACAAGTGGCGCAAGTGCTGGAAGAAACCTTGCGCGACGCAGGCGACGTGGTGGCGCGTTACGGCGGCGAGGAATTCGCCGTGCTACTGCCGGAAACGGATAGCGTAGGTGCCGGTGCCGTCGCCGAACGCTTACGCGTAGCGGTTGAAGGTTTGCAACTCCCGCATGAATATGCGCTGGTCGGCAAAGTCATCAGCATTAGCGCGGGTGTAGGCACCTTGATCTTGCACGAAGAAAGCAGCATCTCAGAACTCGTATCGCTGGCAGATGAAGCCTTGTACCGCGCCAAACGCAGCGGCCGTAATCGTTGGGTTCAGGCACAATCATAACTATTTGATTTTATTAAATATTTTTGCTTATTTCAGAACTCGTAGGGCGCAATGAGCACAGCGAATTGCGCCGCATGACCAGCGTAAGAAAATAACAAATGCCCAATTATCGCAGAGCCTTCTATCCCGGCGGCACCTACCTCTTCACCGTCAATCTGCTCCAAAGACGCAACAACGATTTGTTAATCAAACATATCAACTTACTAAGAGAAGTAGTCGCCACCGTGCGCAAATCCCACCCCTTCGACATCCACGCTTGGGTCGTGTTGCCCGATCACTTGCATTGCGTCTTGCGCTTGCCTGAAGATGACACCGATTTCAGCGTCCGTTGGCGTTTGATCAAAGCCGGATTTTCACGCAGACTGCCGAAAACCGAACGGCGCTCGACCGTTCGCCAAGCGCGCGGCGAACGTGGCATTTGGCAGCGACGCTTTTGGGAACATTTAATAAAAGACGAACAAGATTACCAAGCGCATATGGATTACGTCCACATCAACCCGCTTAAACATGGCTTGGTAAAACAAGTTATAGATTGGCCGTATTCGACATTTCATCGATTAGTGGCGCAAGGTATTTATGTTTCAAATTGGGCTGGCGGCAAAGAAGCCGATCAGTTAAATTATGTCGATTAACATGCGGCGCTTTAACGCAAAAGCCGATGGGTTGCACCCATCCTACGCGGGCTGTATCACGAGCGTTGGGAAGTGGAGCTGGTGTTTGATGAGCTTAAAGTCCATCTGAAGAATAACCGCCGCACGTTGAGAAGCAAGACGCCCGATGGGGTGATTCAAGAATTTTATGGATGGCTGTTGGCGCATTACGCGGTTTGTTGGTTGAAGCACCAAGCGGCGACGGCGCACAGGCTAGAAGACCGAAGATTGTCGTTTATCGGTAACGTCCATTTACTCCGCCGCGCCCAAACAAACATTGGCGCATTTCCCCCCAGAAAAACCGCTGCGTAGGCGGCAATTCTTTAGCGGCTTATTCAAAGAGGCGGCTACCTTACGCTGCGTGAGCAGCAGAGGTCTGTCGAATCCACGCATGGTGAAGCGACGGCACTCTCCTTATCCCAGCTATGCCGCCAAAAAACGCCAAACAATCCAGCCTGATTACAGCGTTACGCTGCTAGAACCAAAGCCAATTAGCCCAGTACATAAATTCGCCAATTTTAACTAAACGAACAGTATTGGGTCATGTGCTGGGTCTTGATCACAGCGCCGATACCAGCGATGCCATGTCTGCCGTATTGCAACCGGGGGT
>JAYVGF010000297.1:0-10243 GCA_043772415.1 Betaproteobacteria bacterium | reverse complement strand
CGGCCGGAATGCCTTGGCTGGTTAACTGCTCGGTGCAACCGTGAGGGAATTTGTCCAGATAATTAGTCAAGCCTTGCGCCATCGACAACGGCAGCACCGACATCCCCGCTTCGACTTTACGATACTCCGGGAAAAGATCCAGATTGATAGGCGTCTGGACTTTGCCATTGCGTACATTGTCGATAGTGAAGGCTGTGGTAAACGGTTGCACCGGGCGAATACTGATATCGGTGGCAATCTTGCCGGTCTTGCCGCCCAGCACGGTTGAAAAATTCAGCGAACCGGAACCGAGTATTTCTTTCGCGCGTAATCGATAGACGGCGACGCCTTCACGCATTTCAGCGATTTTCATATCGGTATTCGGTGTGCCGATAATGGCAAAATGATTTGATACTGCCAAGCTCAGCGCGACGACGGCATCTTTGCCGGAGCCGACGACATTGTTGGCGACGGCCACACTGACATCAAATTCATCACCCGGCGCAACAGTGGTCGGTGGATTCGGGTTGATGACAAAGTCGCCGCGTACCTGAGTTTTTTTCTGCAGCGTGCCGACGGTATCGTCGTTGACCGTGACGACCATCACGCGCAAGGTGCCGTTGAAATAATCCGGTACGTTGTAAATCAATTCTTTTTCTTCCGGCCCAGTATCGATAATGCCCGACCAATAAGCGACCGGCTTATCGCGTTTACGCTTGAACGGATTGAGATGTTTGCCGATGGCTCCAGCCGCATCGCCGCCCGGTGCAGCGGCGGCCATCAGCCGTTTGAACTCAGGCAAAATCAAATCGAGAATCTGGCTGGTGCGGACTTCGAGCGCGCGTTTCTGGAAAAAATAACTCAGCGGATCTGCGCCTTTATAAGCGGCGACTTGCAAAATGCCTTCGTCCACGGCGAACACTACGGCGCGCGACGGTTGGTCGGTTTTGATTTTCATTTTGAACGGCTCGCCCGGCTTGGCCAAGTCACTGGCGATGAGTTGCACTTTTTCTTTGCGCTTATCAATGTTGACAGTGAACGGCGCGACGCCGTGGCTCATCGGGCTGGTGAAGATTTCGTCCGAATTAAAATCGCGCACGAACGTCACCGTGACATAACCATTGCCTTCGATGCCGGCAGGTAATTTTATTTTCTGGATGCTGTTGGTTGCCGTGGTCTTGAACCAACGGTAGGAATACACACGCTCGCGCTCAATGGTAATCAAGCCTGAGCCGACATAGGGTGCACGGATTTGCATTTCAATGTCTTCTTCCGGGCCGAAGTCGGGTTTGTTGAGGGTGATTTGCAGCTCGGCATTTTTCTCCAGCGAGCGGGTGACATTGCCTTCAGCTGCGACGTTGTAGTTGATCTGGCTCAGCTCCAGGCCGTTCTCGTCCTTTAACACCATGGTGAAATTGCCAGGCTTATCGGTCGGCAAGGTAATGCTGCTACCGGCGGCGGCAATCGCGACAGGTTTTTCGTTGACGGTGACTTCTTTTCTCACCGATTGATATTTATACGTGTCGTTATTTTGCTTGGTCAACACAGAAACATATTTGTGCTCAATCTGCGCCAAAGTCAGTTTTTGTAAGGCAATTTTTTTCACATTAGGGTCGATTGCGATCAACTCTACTTTTCGCTCCGTACCTTTTTTCAAATAATTCAAATCGCCATTGGTTTTATAGCCAACCAGATAGGGCATATTCGATACCAGCGCGCCTGTTTCGGCCGAGACGCTACGGCCGCCTTCGGCTTCAAAACCTTGCGCGACAAAGTTAAGGAAATAAGTGGCGCGCGTAAAACGTTGCAAGCTGAGTTCAAATGTCGCTTCGCCGCTGTCGTTGGTCTTCTCTTCCGTCATCGTATCGGTGACTTCTTTTTTCGCGCGTTGCGGGTCGAAGAAAGTGAAGTCTTTGTGCGAAGGAAAATAGGCATAGCCCGGCGTGAGTTTGACTTCAGCGGTCACGCGCCGATTGATGGCGGGTGTGCCGAACAAATTCTGCAAATTGATTTTGGCTTTCAGCTTGTCCGGCGACACCCAGCCTTCCGCTACTTCGCTGGACAAATTGGCCGTCATTTTCATGCGGTCAGGTAAAAATTCCTGCACCTTAAATGTCGTGCCGCCGATTTGGGCATCGGGCTTGCCGTCTTTGACGATATACAAAGTGGCGGAATACACGCCAGTCGGCGACGTCTCGAGCGTGGCATGCTTGATTTCTTCAAAACCCTGCGCGCTGGTTTTGATGCGCTCACGCTTCACCGTCAAGCCGCGTGCATCGTTCACGACGACTTCCAGCGGCACATTGCCGAGTTTTTGTTTCCAATCTGCGGCTTTGATAATCATGCCGAGATTGACGGTGTCGCCCGGACGATAAATGCCGCGATCGGAAAATAAATACGCCGATAATTTATCCGCTTGCGGCGCGCTCGCCATGCCGCCTATATCGAAGCGGCTGAGATCTACTTGGCGATCATTGCGGTCGATCGGCAAGAAAGATAAATCACCGCCTTTTCGCACGGTGTAGACCACGGCTTGTTGTTCGCGCTTGAAATTTTTAATGTCGGGAAAGCTAGCGTGGCCATCGGCATCCGTGGTTTGCGAGAGGAGGCCGATACCGTTACGGCCGATAATTTCCACACTTGCGCCGCTGACGGGCTCTCCCGTTTCGACGGATTGAACGAAGACATCCTGGCTGCCATCGGCAGCTTTTTTAACCAATACACCCAGATCAGTGACCAACACAAACCGTTGGTCTGATTGGCCGGTTGCGCCTTTTTTTACCGGATCATAAGCTTCGACTTTAACTAAAAATAAACCGTGCTTGTTGTCATTGGTGTCGAGATATTTACCTAAATCAAAGCCCTGGTATTGCGCTTTACCCGCGCCGACTTTGGCCAGCTCGCGCACTTCGGTGTAACGTTCAGCCAGGTTAGTGGCGTCAAAGTTGGAATTATTAAACTCGGGTCGGCCGAAGTTTCCCCCGGCTTGGGTGACCCAATGCTGGATTTGCGCCGGCAATACGCGTGCGATTTCAAAACGCATAGCGGGAATACTACGGCTATAGACGGAAATTTTCTTCTCGCCTTTCAGCGCCAATAACGAACCGTCGGCCATGATGCGGATTTCTTTCGGGTATTGCGGGACATTCAAAATAAACGTGTGATCATCGACGAGTTTGTAGCCGCCTGCCGCCTTCAAGCCTTTGCTGACTTTGACATAGACTTGGCGACCGGGATCAGCCTGCAAGCGGAAGCTATGCAGCGCGAACACTTCTTTTTCACCGGCAATGGGTTCCAGTTTCATCGCAGTGGACGCTTTGAGCACCTCCGCATCGATTGCGCCAGTCTCGCTCCACGAGTAAGGTTGTTTGCGCTCTTCTTCCGTGGCCTTGGGCGAATGTTTCGGTAGCAATACGGCGGTCACCATAGGTTGCAATTCTTTTTCACTTACGCTGGCCGATACGTCCAGCACCAATACTTGTTCCGGCTCGAAGCGTTCGTTGTTGACCAAAGTAATGTCGGCTTTGGCGATGCGCAAACTGCCGATGCCTGGTACGGTCACCAGGCGCTCTAATTTTTCTATAGTGGCCGCGCCGCCGCGCGCGGCGCGCAGGCCTTTATCGAGGGTGATTTTTAAGTTGGTGCTTTTATCCGGAATGCCCAATGGCTCGGAATGCACGTAAGCGTTGAGCTTAAATTTGTCGTAGGTGGTCGTGAATTTGGTGACCTCGGTGCCAATGCCGAAGGTGCCGGTTTTTTGGCCTTGCATCTGCAATTGGATGCGCTTTTCAAATTCTTTTGGGTCGATGGGGTGTGAGACGGTAAATGTGGCGATGACTTTTTTAATATTGGGGTCGGCCGGATCGACATAAAATTCCGATTGGGCCATTTTTAATTCAAATGGCGCGGTCTGAAATTTGAAATCATAAACATTCAAATTGACGTTGCTTTGAATCAAACCTTTTTTTGCCAGATTGACTTTGTATTCCGCGCCGACTGCCCAATCTTCTTTCGGCAGGAAGGACAGCGTTTTATCGTCAGTCCAACGCCATACGCCCGGTAACGCGGGCTCAATGATGATGCCGGTTACGACCTCCTTGCCCACTTTGTCTAACGGCGCGACCGACTCGCGGAAACTGATGATGAACGGCGCTACCTGAACTTTATCGCGCGTAATGTCGGTGAGCGGCGGATTGGCGGTCGAGAAAAATACTTCATGCGGCGGGACCGGAATGGGCCGGTGTTTGTACCACCAAGCGCCGCCGCCTATACCGATCGCGAGCAAGGCTATAAGTATGCCGGTCTTTAGCGTTTGTTTAGGATTGGCTTTAGCGCTGGAGTGCAGAACTAGTGTTTTGTCGCCCGCCCAGCCGAAGACTTGTACTATTTTTTGTAGCCAGTTCGGCGCTTTCCATTGGATGTCGCCGAATACCAGCTGGATCAGCGGCCGCATGTTGACGAGGAATCGGTTGAAGGCAGCATGCATGGTGTTATTCCCTGATTATTATTGGTGTATTTCTTGCTCTTGATGACTGCAAATGAATTATTTTTTACGCACTTCCGCTTGCACATCCAGTTCTATGGTTTCATTGCCGCGCTTGATGCTGAGTTTGAGCGGCACTTTTTCGCCAGCTTTTATCGGCTGCTTCAAATTCATCAGCATGATGTGATTACCGCCGGGCGCAAGCAGGACGTCCTGATTTTCCGGTAGCGCCAAGGAATCCATTTCGCGCATGACCATGATGCCTTCTTTCATTTCCATGCTGTGGATTTCGGCGTGCTTGGCCGCTGGGGTTTCTACTTTTACTAAGCTAGCGGATTTTTCGCTTTTAATCGTTAAATAAGCCGCGCCGGTTTGTTGACCGGGATGCGTGGCGCGCACCCAGGCATCGGTCACTTTGATGTCTTCAATGGGATTTTTTGCGAGGGCGGTTGACGACGCGATGAGCAGCGTCAGCGGGTAAATATAATTATGAATCTTCATGGAGCGCCTTAAAAAATATTAATATAATCATATAGTTACATTATTTTAACGAGAGGCGCTTTTATAGCGGCGGAACTCGATAATCTGTCTGCCGTCATCGGTCAGTTTTTTATTTTCCTTATTCCACGCATGGCCGTAAACAATTTCATAGGTTGCGGGCAGTTTACCATCGGCGCGAAAGGCTTCGTAGTGTTGGCTAACGGTTGTCAGGTCGTTTTGGTTTGCTTGATCGCGCAATATTTCAGGTAATAAATTTTGTTCGCCGGTGTGATGCAAATCTTGCAGCAAATCCGGCAGCGTGGAATAAGTCAGCGTAATCGTTTCCATATCCATGACGGGCGCAGTGAAACCGTTATGCGACAACACATCACCGACATCGTGCATGTCGATTAAGCGCTTCATGCTGTCACCGTTGCTCGCGGCGCGCAGTTCCTTTAACGTGTCCGGGCCGAACAAGGAAAACATAAACAGTCCGCCGGGTTTGAGCACGCGTTGCGCTTCCTTGAACGCGCCATCAGGATCGTGATAATGCAAAGCGAGATTGGACCAGATCATATCGACGCTCGCGTTAAGCAAAGGCAGGCGCGCGAAATCGGCGCAAGTGCAAACGAAGGTCGACGCGTCCAGGCCCAGCAGTTGTTTCCATTTTGAGGTTGGTGGAAAACCATGCAGTAAAATTTTATTGTCCTTGTCCAGCGCCATAATCGACGCTGCGGGAAAATGTCGCTGCACTAATCGCGCGCCAAATCCTGTGCGTGCGCCAAGGTCGAGGATCAATGTGGGGGCGTGTTTTAAGTAAGCTAGGCGCTCCGCCATACGCGTCGCGACTTCGCGTTGCAATACTGCGGCACTATCGTAGGCGAGGGGGTTTGCAGGCAAATGGGGCTGGTCTGACATGACCCTATTTTACCTGAAGCGGAAGGTTCAGAACTTGGTAGTCACGCCTAATGCCAGCGACCAATCGCTGGTGAGTTGCGTGCCGTTGACGTGTTGGTAGAGAGGTTTTTGCACAAAACCATAAATCTGACTATCGCGCCCCCATAAATAACCCACGCCGGGGCTGATAGACAAGACGCGGCTACCGC
Source organism: Betaproteobacteria bacterium (assembly GCA_043772415.1). Taxonomy (GTDB): domain Bacteria; phylum Pseudomonadota; class Gammaproteobacteria; order Burkholderiales; family JBEEJL01; genus JBEEJL01. The sequence goes on along the minus strand of JAYVGF010000297.1, from coordinate 4,195 downwards.
TTTCTTCCGGCTCGGCGTTGCTGCCGCTGTCGCTTTGTTTGACGGTGTAATTCAATTGCAGCATCAAGCCGATATTTTTTGCGACTTGACGTAAATAGCCTGCGTCGAGATTGAATTTATTTCCGGCTTTGAAATGGTCGCGTTCGTTGAATGGCGTTTGTAATAACAGTTGGGTAAACCACGATGTGTTGGCCGCAGCTGAGGTGTTACGATAATAGCCACCCAACAGCAAGTCGGTCGTGCCGCTGCCGGGCTGCAACGAACGCTCGGCCAGTTGTCCTGCGTCGTTGCTGATGTTGATTTGTCCCGTGGGGAGTTTAATGCCGAAAATAGCGCCTGCATGTCCGCCCCGACCTAGGGGCGGCAAATGATAGCGGCCCAGTACGCGCATATCGCCTAAGCGACTAAAATTCCATTGCTCCGTCGTTGGACCGGCGGCGTCATTGAAAATATGCGAATGATCGCGCCGTACAAAGGGTAAGGATACGCTAAAGCCCCAAGAGGGCGTCAAGTTGTAATCCCATGTAGCGACTATATTATGATTGCGGGTTTTGATTTCATCCGTTGCACCGACAATACCTTTTGGCGAAACAGTATTGCTGCCGGAGCGAAGTTGATTTTGATTGGACCATTCATAACGAAAATCAAAACGCCCGCCCGATTCCGACCAGACGCCTTGACTATCCCAGTCCGTATTAATAGAGCAAAAAGTGGCGCCGCAACCGGCTAGTGCGTTAATTGAAAAGCAGCTAAACAACAAAGACGTAATGGCAAGAAATAATTTGTTAGGGGGGAGATTTTTTGAATGTACGCATGCTTTGAAGATAGCAAAGCAAAAAAATATTGCAAGCCACTAGCGCAGCCAGTCGAGCATTTGTGTAAGGAAAAAAACTAGATAGATTGGGCATGCAAGCCCAATTTCTCCATGAGCGCTTTGTCGCGTGTTGCTTCCGGGTTGCCGGTGGTGAGTAATCTTTCCCCGTAAAAAATCGAATTAGCCCCAGCGAGAAAACATAAAGCTTGGGTTGATTCCGACATTTCCTGCCGACCGGCGGACAAGCGCACGTAACTTTTCGGCATGGTGATGCGCGCAACAGCAAGCGTGCGCACGAATTCCAGCGGATCCAGTTTGTCGGTGCCGTATAAAGGCGTGCCTTCGACTTGCACCAGATTGTTGATCGGCACCGATTCGGGTTGCGGGATCATGTTGGCCAATTGCGCGATCAATCCTGCGCGAGCACGGCGCGTTTCGCCCATACCGACGATGCCGCCGCAACAAACGTGTATATCCGCATCACGCACTTTTTCCAGCGTATCGAGACGGTCCTGATAATCGCGCGTGGTAATCACATCGCCGTAAAATTCCGGCGCCGTGTCGAGGTTGTGGTTGTAATAATCCAGCCCGGCGGTTTTCAATTGCTCCGCTTGTCCGTCACGCAACATGCCCAGGGTGGCGCAGGTTTCCAGGCCCAAGGCCTTCACCGCTTTGACCATGGCCAACACCGGCTCCAAATCTTTTTGTTTCGGTCCGCGCCACGCCGCGCCCATGCAAAAACGCGAAGCGCCGTTGGCTTTAGCGGCTTTGGCAGCATCTAGCACTTCTTGCAGCGGCAGCATTTCCTGATTCGTCACGCCAGTGTCGTAACGTGCCGCCTGCGGACAATAGCTGCAATCTTCCGGGCAACCGCCGGTTTTAATCGACAGCAGAGTGGAAAGCTGCACCGCATTTGGCACAAAATTTTCACGGTGTATGGTTTGCGCGCGAAACAGCAAATCGTTGAACGGCAGGTCGAATAATTGTTCAACGGCCTCGACGGAAAATTTTGCCGCCATCAGTTGCGCTGGCTTAGCCGGAATAACTTCGCGAATAGGAATCGAGTTCATGGAGGAGTCGCTTCGGGTAAAATGAACTGTATCTTCAGCGAATCGCGTCACGATGTCAATTTCAACCGCGCTACAACAGATTTGGCAACAAGCAAAAATTGCCTTGCCGCAGGATTGTCTCCTCTGCGCGGCGCGGGCGCTCACGCAACCGTTATGTGTAGCATGCGAACGCGCGTTGCCTTATCACGACGCGCCAGCTTGCCCGCAATGCGCGCACGCCACTACAGGTGCGCACGTATGCGGTGAATGCCTCAGCTATCCGCCATCGTTTGATGCGACATTCGCGGCGTTCGATTATCGCTTCCCCGTCGATACCTTGGTGCATCAAATCAAATATCACAGCAATCTCGCGCTGGTCGATTTTATTGCCAGCAGCTTATTGCGCAAACTGAAACTAACCGAAAAACCCGATCTGGTTTTCGCCATGCCTTTACATAGCGCACGTTTGCAAGCGCGCGGCTTTAATCAGTCGGTTGAGATTGCCAAAAGCCTGATCAAAAAATGGAATACGCCGTTGCAATTGGACGGCTATCAGCGTGTAAAAGATACCAAAGAACAAGCGCAGCTGCCGTGGAAAGAACGTCACGCCAATGTGCGCGGCGCATTTACATGCGATCTTGATTTGCGCGGCATACATATTGCGGTGGTCGATGACGTGATGACAACCGGCGCGACGTTGAATGAATTTGCTTCGATGCTTAAAAAATCCGGTGCAGAAAAAGTGTCAGCTTATGTGGTCGCGCGAACCTTGAAGCGCGAATTTTAATATTGCTAAATATTTAATATAATCAATGAGTTATGATCTAGTCTTATATCAGCCAGAAATCCCCGGTAACACCGGCAACATCATACGCTTATGCGCTAACACCGGCGTGCGTCTGCATTTGGTCAAGCCGCTGGGTTTTAATTTGGATGACAAACAATTGAAACGCGCAGGCTTGGATTACCACGAATACGCCGATTTGAAATTGCATGACGATTGGTCGGCATGTGTAAAATATTTTTCGGGCAAGAGATTGTTTGCCGTCACCACTAAGGGTTCTAAGCGCTACAGCGATGTGCAATTCAAAGCGGATGATGTGTTTGTTTTGGGTTCCGAAACGCGCGGATTGCCGATAGAAATTATCGAAAATTTGCCGCCAGAACAAAGATTGCGTTTGCCCATGCAAGCAGAAAGCCGTAGCTTAAATTTATCCAACACAGCAGCGGTGTTGGTGTACGAAGCGTGGAGGCAGTTGGGTTTTGCGGGTGGAGCGTAATAATAAAAAAGCAGGGCACGCTAAACCAGAGCCAGCGCTGGGGCGGCTCGTATTTAAATACACATTAGAAAATATGACCGGCACGCAGCGGGAAGCAAAACCGAAAGAGCGGCCAAGCGCAGTGACAAAAATTGCTACGGTCAAAGAGGGACGGCGGACGAACTGAAATGGTGAGGAGGGTTTTATGAGTCAAAAATGGAAAATTAATCCGAGTCTGGCCTATTTGATTGCAAGCGTTGCGCAGAGGGTCAGGAAATTGCGGAAACTTTTGATGCGGTCGTGGGCGTGATACATGTCCGAGCGGCAACATGCTTACGCATCGCCCTGTTCATGGCAACAAGTGCAGCTTCAATCACCGCAACGTTTTTAGCGACCTCTGCGAATTCAGGTGCTTCAGCTACTACGCTATTTGCTGCGTCATTCGATGCGGTCGCTGTGGATCGTTTCATCACCACACAGATAGCACGTCATCACATTCCGGGGCTGGCCGTGGCGGTCACGCAAGGCAATCAGATTGTTCATGTTCGCGGATATGGCCATTCGCATAACGGCCAGCCAGTCACCGGGCAAACGCAGTTTAGGATTGCGTCACTGAGCAAATCCTTTACTGCGGTGGCGGTGCTCCAGCTTGTTGAAGCTGGCCAGATGGCGCTTGACGCGCCCATACAGCAATACCTGCCAAGTTTCGAGCTGGCTACTCCGTCGGCGGCGACGCGCATCACTGTGCGCCAACTGCTCAACCACGTCAGCGGATTGGCCGACACCGGCTTCATCAATGGCCTTAACGGCCAAGAGCAAACGCTGGCCGATCGCGTAACCAGCCTTCGCGCCGCACGCCCGGTCGATGCGGCTGGCGCAGCATTTCATTACTTCGATCCCAACTATCAAGTGCTTGCAAGCTTGGTCGAAGCTGTCAGTGGAGAGGCGTTTGACACGTATCTCCAGCGGCATGTTTTCGCGCCGCTCGCAATGCGCGATAGCGTCAGCGCGCCGACCACAACTCTATCGGCTCAGCTTACCGAGCTTCTTGCGCAAGGCCACATCATTGCCTA
>JAYVGF010000296.1:0-11093 GCA_043772415.1 Betaproteobacteria bacterium | reverse complement strand
ATTGATAATAATTCTTATTACCATTTAACGGGATACACATGATTACGAAACCTATGTTCGCAACGACTTGGCTGCCGATCGCAGCTTGGTTGACATTGTTTTTCACGGCGCCCGCCACCAGGGCCGCCGATATCGAATTCAATTTAATTATTAAAGACCACAAATTCTCACCGACCGAAATCAAAATTCCGCACGGACAAAAAGTGAAATTGATAATCGACAATCAAGATGCGACGGCGGAAGAATTTGAGAGTCACGAACTCAATCGTGAAAAAGTCATTCCGCCAAAAACTAAGCTGCCAATTTTTATCGGGCCACTGGTTGCGGGTAAATATCCGTTCTTTGGCGAGTTTAACCAAGCCACTGCGCGCGGCGTGATCATTGCGGAGTAAATATTATGTTTAGTTCGGCGTTGGTTGTATTTCGTGAATCATTGGAAGCGGCATTGCTCATCGGCATTTTCGCTGCTGCTGCACGCGGCTTGCCGCAACGAAACCGTTGGCTCGGTATCGGCATTGTCGCCGGGTTGTTTGGCGCGGTGTTGGTCGCCTTATTGAGCGGGCCGCTGGCCAATCTCGCCAGCGGCGCGGGGCAAGATTTGTTCAACGCTATCGTGCTCGGCGTCGCGGTGCTGATGCTGGCATGGCATAACATTTGGATGGCGAAGCATGGCGCGGAAATGGCGCAGCAAGCCAAGCGCATGGTGGCTGATGTGCGTAACGGCAAGCGCGCCCTATCGGCGATTGCCTTAGCAATCGCCTTGGCCGTGTTGCGCGAAGGCTCGGAAACGGTGTTATTTATTTATAGCATCGCCACAAGTCCTGAGACGCGCTTGTTCGACTTAGTGGGCGGTAGTGCACTGGGCTTTGTCGGCGGCATCGGAGCAGGTATTGCCCTCTATGCTGGCTTGCTACGTATCCCAGTACGCTGGTTGTTCTCGGTCACCGGCGCATTGATCTTACTACTCGCTGCTGGCATGGCCGGGCAGATGGCGCGCTTTTTAATCCAGGCCGATTGGTTGCCGTCTCTGGCGTCGCCGATTTGGGATAGCTCGTGGCTGCTATCGGGTACTTCTGCGCTGGGTTCCGCGTTACATATTTTGATCGGTTATGAAGCCAAACCGACGGGCACGCAAGCGCTGTTTTACGTCACTACCTTCGTAGTCGTTGCCGCGGCGGGTTATTGGGTGAAACAGCGAAGCGTGTTGTCGATGAATGGGAAATTAGCATGAAATTTTACGCATGGATTGGCGTGTTGTTTTATGCGTTGGCGACGCAAGGCGCCCACGCCAATCCCGATGAATACGTTCATGTGCCCGCCGTGACCTACGGCGAGCAGGAAATCGATTTCAAATACGGTACCGGCAAAAAACCCAACCAAGACCGCATCAGCTCAGGCAGTATCGGCTATGGCTTTGGCGTGACGCAAAATTGGCTGAGCGAGCTCTACGTCAAATACAAACGCGCGGACGGCGAGCCGACCAAATTCGACGCGTTCGAATGGGAAAATAAATTTCAGTTAACCGAGCCTGGGCAATACCCGATTGATACCGGGTGGTTGATTGAAATCGAGCGGCCGCAAGACCGGAGTGAAGGTTACGAGACTACTTTCGGCCCGCTATTTCAAACTGAGTTTGGCAAACTTCAAGTCAATACCAATTTTTTGCTGCAGCATAATTTTCGCACCGATTTCGACAGCGCCTATCAACTGCACTACCAGTGGCAGGCCAAATACCGTTGGCTGCCGCAGATTGAACTTGGCGCACAAGGTTTCGGCGACTTGGGTCAGTGGCGCTCACAGACGCCTGCGCCGGATAAAGAACATCGTTTCGGCCCGGCAGTTTTCGGTAAATATGTAACCGGCGCAAGGCAGGCGATTAAATACAATGCTGCCTTTTTGTTTGATGTAGGCGGCGGTAATCGCGGCAATACTTTTCGCACGCAAATCGAATACGAGTTTTAATCGGTTGAACTTATTACGGGGATAATTTCTACTGCGCGAGTGCACAAAGAGGAAATGGCGGAAGCGGTGAGATTCGAACTCACGGACGGTTTCCCGTCGCTAGTTTTCAAGACTAGTGCCTTAAACCACTCGGCCACACTTCCTGAGAAAAATAGCTATTTATTTGATTTTGTTCACTATTTTTCAAACATTATACCAGCCCCTGTAAACAATTTCCACTTCTATCTTTACTCCTTGCAACTTCACCTTAGCTTGCGTAGTCTTACCAGCGTTACATACCCACTATGAGGATTTTCCATGCAACCTGATCTGATGAAAACTGTTTCCACCACCGGCTTTGGTGCGGTGTCCACCAACAAGGTGTTGCGCAATACTTATATGTTGCTCGCCCTGTCGATGATCCCAACGGTGTTCGGCGCGTGGCTGGGTATGCAACTGAAATTTAATTTTTTATCCGGTGCGATGGGCTTTATTGCTTTTCTGGTTATCACCATGGGTTTTACTTTTGCGATTGAGAAAACCAAACACAGCTCACTCGGCGTCGTTGTTCTGCTGGCGTTTACCTTTTTCATGGGGCTGATGTTGTCGCAAATGCTGGGCTACATCATGCATTTCAAAAACGGCAGCACGCTGGTGATGACCGCGTTCGGCGGTACTGCCGCGATATTCGTCGGCATGGCAACGCTCGGTACCGTAATTAAAAGAGATCTGTCCAAGATGGGTAAGTTTTTATTCATCGGTATGTTGCTGGTGTTGCTCGCAGCGTTCGCCAATATCTTTTTGCAAATCCCCATGCTGCATGTCGCGATTTCCGTGTTGGTCATTGGTATTTTCTCCGCTTACTTAGTGTATGACGTACAGCGCATTGTGAACGGCGGCGAAACCAATTATATTTCCGCTACCTTGTCGCTCTACATCAGCCTGTTCAACGTATTCCAAAGCTTGTTGTCATTGCTCGGTATTGCTGGCGGCGAACGCGATTAAGTTTTTTAAGTCCAATAAAAAAGGCAGCCTAGGCTGCCTTTTTTTATTAACGCAAAATTACTCACGCTCAAACAAAGCCATCGACTCCACATGCGCAGTATGCGGAAACATATTGATCACCCCCGCAGCGCGCAGCTTATAGCCCTTCTCATTCACCAAGGTAGCCGCATCGCGCGCCAAGGTAGCCGCATTGCACGACACATAGACTATGCTGCGCGGCGCATGTTCACCGAGCGCATTAACCACTTCCGCCGCACCATCGCGCGGCGGGTCGATGAGCATTTTGTCGAAGCGGCCGAGCGCTGCCATGCTTTCCTCAGTGACTTTGAATAAATCGGCAACTTGGAATGTAGCTTTGTCGCTAAGACCATTTCTCGCCGCATTTTGCGCCGCCCGCTTCACCATCGCCGCGCTGCCCTCGATGCCGACCACTTGCGCCGCGCGCCGCGCCATCGGTAAACTGAAATTACCGATGCCGCAAAATAAATCCAGCATGCGATCTGTTGACTGGATATTCAGCAGCGTTACCGCCCTGCCGATCAATACTTGATTTATATCGGAATTAACCTGAGTAAATTCTATCGGCGAAAACGGCATGATGATGTCGAATGCCGGTAGCGTGTAATACAGCTCTGGCGCATTGAGCGGATAAAATGGCAACACCGTTTCCGGCCCTTTGGTTTGCGTCCAGAATTGAATCTGATGCTGATCCGCAAATATTTTTAGTAATGCTTCGTCGTCCGTGCTCAATGGATCCAGTATGCGTAACACTAATACCGTCACCGCATCGCCAACTGCCAATTCAATTTGCGGAATACGTTCGCGGATGCTGAGTTGCCCTATCAATTCGCGTAGCGGAACCATCAACGCAGAAACATACGGCGGCAGAATATCGCAAGAGTCGAGATCGGCCACAAAGCTGGAGTGTTTTTCATGAAAGCCCACCAGTTCGCGGCCTTTTTTCTGCACATAGCGCGCCGACAAACGCGCGCGCTTGCGATAGCCCCAAGGCGCGCCGTATAGCGGCGGTAAAATTTGTTCCGGTTTGAGTTTGCCGATATGCGCGATGCTGTCTTCCAGCACGCGTTGCTTCACCGCCACTTGCGCGCTGTGCTCGACATGTTGCATGGCGCAGCCGCCGCAGATTTTGAAATGTTTGCAGCCCGGCTCGGTGCGTATCGCGCTGTGATTAAAAATTTCCACCACCCGCGCAAACTCGTAGTGCGGCTTTCTGCGAAACGACTGATAAGTGACGCGTTCGCCGATCAGCGCGCCTTCGATAAAAATAACTTTACCTTCGTGGTGCGCGATGCCGCGCCCTTCTTGATCGAGGGATTCTATAGTGACGGTCATGAGAAACTTTATGAAATTTTTATATGATGTAGTTGTTGACGGCCATTTAACGCCGTCAACATACGCTTGAAACCCAGTATTTGCTGCTGCCAAAACCCTGAGCCGTAATCGTGCCCCTGCAACTGATCCGCGATGCCGGTAGGAAAATGCCCGCGCGAAAAATTGGCGGTGCGAAAAATAATATCCCAAACAGGAAACAACACCGCAAAATTACAGCCATGCTTTTTCCCGCTTTGTTCGATATTGATGGCGTGATGGATGCGATGAAAATGCGGGCTGACGAGAATTTTTTCACCGATCCGCCCAAAGGTGAACGGCACGTTAGCGTGAGAAAAACTTTCCAGCATGCGCATCAACATTATCAGCAACACAAATTGGCCCGGCGGCACACCGATCAACAACGCAACAGATGCTACCCATAAATCACGAATCAAGCCATCCAGCAAATGATTGCGATCATCGGTCCAATAACTCATCACGCGTTGGCTGTGATGCAAGCTGTGCAAGGCCCACCAAAGGTTAAAACGATGCTGCAAACGATGGCGAATGTATTCCGAAAAATCCAATATAATCAAATAGATACAAAAGCTCAAAAAAGGCATAGCGAATAGGGCGGGGAACAAATCTTCCAGATTCTGCGGAATTAAATCGTGCAGGCGCAGCCAACTGCTGATGGCAGATTCGATGGGCAGCAACATGAAGAAAAAAATCAGCGGCAGCACGCCGAGGCGCGTCAATAAAGTGTAAAGGACATCCACGCGCGTGCTGCTACGATCACTCCATTGCTCCACTGGGAAATATTTTTCCAGCGGACGCATGATGGCGATCATCAATCCAATCTCTATCAGGCCATATAAAAATACACCCAAGCCGGTAAAGCCTTCTTCGATATACGCCATCGCCCCGAGAGCATACATGATGGGCTGCACTGCCTGCTCGAACAACCAGCCGTGGACATGAGCAAAACTATTTTCCAACCAGGTAATCATGGCTTGGGAAATTTTCGATCTGTCACTTTGGCGAAACACATGCCGCGCGATTTCAAATCGGTAATCAGCGGATCGAGTATCGGCGCCAGCGCTTGTTTGCGCGACCACACGCCGAGATGCATGAGCAAAATATCGCCGTCGCGTATATCGCGCTGCGCTTTTTTCAGCAGCATCTCGTTGGGATGCGTGTCGCTGGGGAATTCATCACCGAGGAATCCGGCCTTGGCCCAATCAACGTGCTGCGTGTAACCGCATTGCGACGCATAGGCTAGCGCACGCGGTGTAGTGCGCCCGCCCGGCGCGCGCCAGATGGCGTCGAATTTGCGGCCGGTCATTTTTTCAAATGCTTGTTCTGGCTTGCGTAGCTCTGCGCAAACGGCACTTGCATCCAGCATGGCCGTTTTCCCGGCGCCGCTTACATAAGCTACTTTGTCGCCGACATCGCGGCGAAAGTAATCATGGGCCCAAGTATGGCTACCGAAAGCGTGGCCTTCATCGGCGCGCGCTTTCCAATAACTTGCCCAGCCAGGATCTAACGAATAATCACCGCGTAAGGTTTTTTCGTTGGCGATAAAAAAAGTCGCCTTCACTTGATGCTTGTTCAAAGTTGCGGCGATGTCCTCTGCTTGCGCCATGTTGCCGGTGTCGAAAGTAAGATAGGCCGTCCCGGTGCATGTCGCTGCAGCCGTAGTGGCGGGCAGCGCCATGAACCATAGCGCCAAGATAAAATGATGCGACAAAATATTCATCACTTACGTGCCGCGTGATGTTGAAAATAAATGCCATGAGGAGAGTTGCCGACGGGGATACTCTGTATGATTTTTTTTGTCGTCATATCGACAACCGCCACGCGTTTCAACCAACGACTGGTCACCCACAACTGCTTGCCGTCTTTAGTCAGCTCCATACAATCCGGCCCGCCGGGCACAGAAAAACTTTCCGTCTTCTCCAGTTTTTTCTGGTCGATAATGGAAACCGTGCCGCCGACACGGTTGGAGACCAATACATGTTTTCCGTCACCCATGGCGATAAAATTGTGCGCGCCTTTGTCGGTGATAATTTTTTTCACCGTTTTTTGCGTGCGCCAATCGATCACCTGCACATAGTCCGCCCCCATCACGCCTATCAGCAAATGTTTGTCGTCAGGCGTCATCCACACACCCGCTGGTGTCGGGCCGACCGGGATTTTCCATTTGATATTTTGTGTAGCAAGATCTATCGCGACGAGCTCGTTGCTATCTTGCAAGGTCACGAACACCAAAGAACTGTCCTGGTTAAATGCCAAGTGGCTCGGCATGCGCCCTATCGCAATACGTTTTTGCAATTTGAAATCGGCACCATGATAAATATCGACGCGGTCCAGTCGCAATGAATTCGACACCAGCCATTTTTTATCCGGGCTGAAGCCGATTTGGTACGGATCGCTAATGCCGCTAACCCGGCGAATCTCTTTGCCGCTTTTCGGATCCAGCATCACGAGCTCATTGCTTGCGGCGTTAGCGATGAGTAAATGCTGATCATCCGGCGTTGCCATCAAGTGATGCGGCTCTTTGCCTATCGGGAAACGCGATATTTCTTTGAAGGTTTGCGTATCGACGAGACTCACTGTGGCATCGGCAGAATTGAGCACGATAGCCGTTTCCGCTTTGAGCGCCGGGGCGCTCAACAGCAAACTCAACAATATTATGGTATTTAGATTCATCATGCTGTCGGACATTCCTAAGTGAAAACGGTTCAGACTAGCAATATTAATAGCATTTGATTTCATTCATGATTTTACCATGAATTGGCAGGTGAACTGCCGGGGCATGCAGTAGGGCCGATGACCGATTCCCGTTTCAGCGCGTCAGTGGGATAATATAAATATGCGACAGGAAATATCATCATGAATTTTTGCAGCGACTGCGGCGCGAACGTCACATTAAGAGTGCCCGATGGCGATACCTTACCGCGGCATGTATGCAACACTTGCGGCACGATTCATTATCAGAATCCAAAAATGGTCGTCGGCTGCATCCCTGAATGGGGCGATAAAATACTGTTGTGCCAACGCGCCATCGAGCCACGTCATGGCAAATGGACTTTGCCGGCAGGTTTTTTGGAAAACGGCGAAACGGCCGGACAGGGCGCGCTGCGTGAAACCTTGGAAGAAGCCAACGCGCGCGTCGAAGTAGGCGCAATGTACACGTTTTATAATTTGCCCGGAATTAACCAGATTTATGTGTTGTTTCGCGGCCGCTTACTCGACCTGGATTTTTCTGCCGGCGAAGAAAGTTTGGATGTTCGTTTGTTCGACGAACACGAAATCCCTTGGGATGAACTCGCCTTCCCCACTATTACCGAAACGCTCAAACATTATTACGCTGACCGCCGCAATGGCGGATTTGGTTTTCATATTGGCGATATAGTACGTAAGCCGCGTTAAATAAATGTAGGGCGGGCTCCAGCCGCCAAAAAAAATAACACGAGGTGAACAGCTTGTTTTTTAGGCGGGTGAGACCCGCCCTACTTGAGCTTATGCGTGTGCAGCTTGTTGAGGGTATTTACATAACTATTTGATTATATTAAATAATTTAGCAAGTCGAATCAAAGAATTTTCCCCGGGTTCATGATGTTATGCGGATCCAGCGCGCGCTTAAGGGTGCGCATCAAATCTATTTCAGTTTTACTTTTATAACGCAATAATTCAGCACGCTTCAATTGTCCGATACCATGCTCGGCGCTGATGCTGCCGTTAAACGCGTGAACCCTATCATGCACCACGCGATTCACTTGCTCGGTTTGCGCAATGAAAGTGGCGTTGTCTTGCGCATCGGGTTTAGAGCAATTGAAATGGACATTGCCATCACCCATATGGCCGAAGGCGACGATACGGATGCCGTGAAATTGTTTTACCAGCGCCTCGCTGGCTTCGCCGATAAACTGCGGCACACGCGACACCGGCACGGCAATGTCATGCTTGATGCTGATGCCTTCCAGTCGCTGCGCCTCGGAAATATTTTCGCGCATATGCCACAGCTGGTTCGATTGCGCCACGCTACGCGCCACCACGGCGTCTTGCACGCTGCGCGTTTTCATGAACTTCACCAATTCATTTTGCAAATCTTCCGTGAGATCGTTTTGCGCATGCGTATCGGTCAGCTCGACCAAGGCGTACCACGGATAACTTTGCGCAAACGGATCATGCGTATTGGGGATATGACGAAACACCAGATCGAGGCACACGCGCATCATTACTTCGAAACCCGTCAGCCGGTCGCCGAAATTTTGTTTGATGGTATTGAGCAACGCCAAACCATCTTCTATATTTGCCAATGCAACAAGTGCAGTTGCGCGCGCTTTCGGTTGCGGAAATAATTTCAACACCGCCGCCGTGATAATGCCGAGCGTGCCTTCCGAGCCGATAAACAATTGCTTCAAGTTATAGCCGGTATTATCTTTACGCAACCCACGCAAGCCATGCCAAATGTCGCCATTCGGCAGCACGCATTCCAACCCCAACACCAAGTCGCGCATATTGCCATAACGCAAAACACCGGTGCCGCCTGCATTCGTCGCGATGTTGCCGCCGATTTGGCACGTGCCTTCCGACGCTAGGCTGAGTGGAAATAATCGATCTGCTTCATTCGCAGTTTGTTGAATGGTGTGCAACACACAACCCGCCTCGACCGTCAGCGTGTTGTTATCAGCATCAATCTCCCGCACGCGATGCATGCGCGACAGATTCAACACTACCGCAGTGCCCGACTCATCCGGCACCGACGCGCCGCATAAAGAAGTATTACCACCTTGCGGCACGATCGGCGTGCGCGTCCCTGCGCACAGCTTGACTATCGCGGCCACTTCCTCTGTCGTCGCCGGCTTCACCACCAGCGCCGCGCGGCCTGCGTAACGTCCGCGCCAGTCGGTGACGTAGGGAAGCATGTCTGCATCAACATTAAGTAGATTTTTTTCGCCGACAATGCTTTTGATTTTATGGGATAAGTTTTCCATCGCCGATTTCGCAATTTGATTGGTGACTTAGTGTAACCCAAATAATTTGGGCGTAAAAAAGCGCGGGGTTTAAGCCGCGCTTTCTGGTGTTCCCTCCGTCATTCCCGCGCAGGCGGGAATCCAGCAAAACCAAAACATCTTTCACAAAATATTTTGAAATAAATCATTTTGTTTTACAGGCGCTGGATTCCCGCCTGCGCTGCAATGACAGCGTAAGGAGTATCTAGCGCTTATTAAATTACTCAGTGAAACTGTTCTTCTTCCGTCGATCCCTTCAAGGCTGTAGTCGATGACTGACCTTGCTGAATGGTTTGCGTCACGCTGTCGAAATAACCGGTGCCGACTTCGCGTTGGTGTTTCACTGCGGTGAAGCCTTTGCTGGCTGCGGCGAATTCCGCTTCCTGCAATTCGACGAACGCGCTCATACCAGTGCGTGCGTAGCCGTGCGCGAGATTGAACATGCCGTAGTTGAGGCTGTGGAAACCGGCCAAAGTGATGAACTGGAATTTATAACCCATGGCGCCGAGTTCTTTTTGGAATTTAGCGATGGTGGCGTCGTCGAGGTTCTTCTTCCAGTTGAACGATGGCGAGCAGTTGTACGACAACATTTTGCCGGGGAATTTAGCGTGTATGGCTTCGGCGAATTTGCGCGCGAATTCCAAATCCGGCTTGCCGGTTTCACACCAGATCAAGTCGGCGTAAGGCGCATAGGCAAGGCCACGCGAAATCGCTTGTTGCAGGCCGGGCATCGTTTTGTAGAAGCCTTCGACGGTGCGCTCGCCGGTGCAGAATGGTTTGTCGATGTTATCCACATCGCTGGTGATCAAGTCGGCGGCTTCTGCGTCAGTGCGCGCCAGAATAATGGTTGGCACGCCGTAAATGTCGGCGGCTAAACGTGCGGCGATCAGTTTTTCAACCGCTTCACGCGTCGGCACCAATACTTTACCGCCCATGTGGCCGCATTTTTTTACTGAAGCCAATTGATCTTCAAAATGCACGCCGGCAGCGCCAGCGTCAATCATCGCCTTCATCAGTTCATGCGCATTCAACACGCCGCCGAAACCGGCTTCCGCGTCGGCCACGATCGGCGCAAAAAAATCTATTTCGTCTTTGCCTTCTGCGTGATGCAATTGATCCGCGCGCATAAAAGTATTGTTGATGCGCTTCACGACTAACGGCACTGAGTTGGCTGGATAAAGCGATTGGTCAGGATACATTTCACCCGCGACGTTGGCGTCGGCGGCGACTTGCCAGCCGGAAAGATAAATCGCTTTCAAGCCAGCTTTGACTTGCTGCATCGCTTGGTTGCCGGTCAAAGCGCCAAGCGCATTGATGTAGGGCTCGGTGGTTAGCAGATTCCACAACTTCTCCGCGCCACGGCGCGCGAGGGTGTGTTCAATTTGAACGCTGCCGCGCAGACGGTAAACGTCAGCAGCGGTGTAGCCGCGTTTGATACCTTTCCAACGCGGATTGGTGTCCCAGTCTTTCTGGATAGCGGCAATTTGTTGTTCACGATTCATGGTAATTCTCCTGAAAATAAAATGGTGTGGCCACAGAGGGCGATGTGTGTAACAGGCTGGATTAGTACGAAGAAATAATCGAGACCTGCGCCGCTTACCAACATTGCGTGTCGTGCTGGCAATGTTTTCACACGGTGGCAACCAGAGATCGAATCCGGTGACCGTCAGGGTGTAGGCGGATTTGCCAAGCGCCCTGAGGTAACGCGCTTGCCACGGTTAGTGACCAGTGCGTTTGTGATAGTGGCGCTCATTATAGCCGATGAGGGGTAAAATGGAAAATATTTTAATGCGT
>JAYVGF010000295.1:0-1703 GCA_043772415.1 Betaproteobacteria bacterium | reverse complement strand
ACCAAATCTTTGTCGCAGCCGGGGATCAGGCCGTCCATCAATTCGACCACGCTGACTTTGCTGCCTAAGGCGTCGTACACCGTCGCCATTTCCAAACCGATGATGCCGCCGCCGACGATGAGCAAGCGTTTCGGAATGTCGGCGAGGTCGAGCGCGTCGGTGGAATCCATCAAGCGTTTGTCGTCGTAGGGCAAGCCGGGGATTTTTGCCGCTTGCGAGCCTGCTGCGATAACTATTTGATTAAATTGAATTATTTTAGTGCCGTCCGCAGTGACAACTTCGACGGTATAAGCCGAGGTGAATTTCGCCACGCCTTGCACCACGGTAACTTTGCGTTGCTTGGCGAGGCCGCTTAAACCTTTGGTGAGTTTGCCGACTACATCATTTTTCCAGCCGCGAATTTTATCCAGCTCGATTGTCGGCGCGCCGAAAGTCACGCCGTGTTTGGTGATGTCGTCCGCGTCGGTGATGACTTTGGCAACGTGCAATAAAGCTTTGGACGGAATGCAGCCGACGTTAAGACACACGCCGCCGAGCGTGGCGTAACGTTCGATCACCATCACTTGCTTGCCCAAATCCGCCGCGCGGAATGCGGCGGTGTAGCCGCCGGGCCCGCCGCCTAAAACGAGGACGTCGGTTTGCAGGTCGGATTTAATATTGGTCGGCGCAGGTGCAGAAACTTTTGCGGCTGCCGGTGTGGGAGCGGTTACGGCAGCGGGTGCGGCAGCGGGTGCTGTTGCAGCTTTGGCTGGCGCTGCTGGTGCGGCGCTGGCTGTGCTCACTGCTGCTGCGGAATCCATCAGCAAAATCAACGTGCCTTGCGATACCTTATCGCCCGCTTTGATTTTGATTTCTTTCACCACGCCCTCTTGTGGCGAGGGGATTTCCATGCTGGCTTTGTCGGATTCGAGGGTGATGAGCGAATCTTCTTTTTTCACCGTGTCGCCGACTTTGACTAAGACTTCGATAACTTCTACCGCGTCGAAATCGCCGATGTCGGGTACTTTTACTTCAATCAAATTAGCCATTACAACACCAGCCTTCTGATGTCGCCGAGCACCGAGCTCATATAAGCAGTGAAGCGCGCAGCCGATGCGCCGTCGATGACGCGATGGTCATACGATAGCGACAAGGGCAATACCAACTTCGGTAAAAATTGTTTGCCGTCCCACATTGGTTTGATCGACGATTTCGATACGCCGAGTATCGCGACTTCCGGCGCGTTGATAATCGGCGTGAATGCCGTGCCGCCGATGCCACCTAAACTGGAAATGGAAAAACAGCCGCCTTGCATATCCGCCGCTTTGAGTTTGCCTTCCCGCGCGAGCAGGGCGAGTGCAGAGGTTTCTTTGGCGATTTCGACGATGTTCTTTTTGTCGGCGTCTTTTAATACCGGCACGACCAAACCATTCGGCGTGTCGGCGGCGAAGCCGATGTTGAAATATTTTTTCATCACCAGATTATCGCCGTCGAGCGACGAATTGAAATCGGGAAATTGTTTCAGCGCCGCGACGGAAGCCTTGATCAAATACGCGAGGATGGTAACTTTCGCGCCTTGCTTCATCGTCTCTTCGTTGGTCGATTTGCGGAAGGCTTCCAGCTCAGTGATGTCGGCTTCGTCGAATTGCGTGACATGCGGAATCATCACCCAGTTGCGCGCGAGATTGGCGCCGGAAAGTTTTTTGATGCGCGATAAGGGCACG
>JAYVGF010000294.1:0-1773 GCA_043772415.1 Betaproteobacteria bacterium | reverse complement strand
CCAAGCGATTAAATCTTGATACTGGTTGACACCTCAGTGTGGGTTGACCATCTCCACAAAGGAGATAGTCAGCTAGTCGAGCTACTGGAAAGTAATGCTGTCATCATGCATCCATTTATCGTGGGTGAAATTGCTTGTGGCAGTTTGGCGGATCGCTCACTAACGCTTGACCTGCTGCAATTACTGCCTATGGCGAGTGTTGCAGAGTTCAGCGAAGTACTTGGATATGTTGAGCGTTATAAGTTGCATGGCAAAGGCATTGGCTATGTCGATGCTCACCTGCTTGCCTCCGCAGCCATTTGCGGCGCAAAACTGTGGACGCGTGATAAAAAATTGCAAGCAGTCGCACACAAGCTCGGCAATGCGTTCGCGGATCAACGAACTTCAAAATAAAATAGCGCATATAAAACGCGGTTGAATTGTTTTAAATAGTTAAATAAAAACAAATACTTAAGAAAGATCTGTCATTCTGATCGAAGTGAAGAATCTGCTTTACCGCTGTAAAGGCAGATCCTTCGCTATCACTCAGGATGGCAAAGTTTTTTCTGCACGAGCGCTGAGTCTGCTCTACCATTACACAAGCTGATATTACTTAGATCTGAGGTCTTATGGATACCCCTATCGCCCACAACGCCATCATCGCCGGACGCATCCACGCGCTACGTGCAGCGATGAAACAAGAAAATATTCAAGCCTTGCTCGTGCCCTCAAGCGACCCGCATCTGTCCGAATATTTGCCCGAGCGTTGGAAAAGCCGCGAATGGTTATCGGGCTTTACCGGCTCGATGGGCACGCTCGTCGTCACCCATGATCACGCATTGTTATTTGCCGACAGCCGTTATTGGCAACAAGCCGAGCGCGAACTTGCTGGCACAGGCATCGCGCTGTTCAAAATTAAATCCGGCATGAGCCAGGAGCATGTTGATTGGCTCGCGGCCAATGTCGGCGCAAACAATACGGTAGCGGTCGATGGCGCGGTGATGGGCTTGGCCGCGATGCGCGCGTTAGAGACAGCGTTGCGCGCGCAAGACGTAAAACTGCGTACCGATTGCGATTTGATAGACGCCGTGTGGAAAGACCGCCCTACGTTACCGCAAGCGCCGGTTTACACCCATATCGCCCCACACGCGACCGTCACCCGGCGCGACAAACTCGCCGCCACGCGGGCGGCGATGAAAAACGCCCCCGCCGATTATCATTTTATTTCCACGCTGGACGACATTGCCTATTTATTTAACCTGCGTGGCAGCGATGTAAACTTCAATCCGGTGTTTGTTGCGCACGCCTTGATTTCGCATAACGATGCAACCTTGTTTGTCCTGCCGGGAAAAATTTCTGCCGCGCTGGAAGCGGAACTAAAAGCCGACGGGGTGAATCTGGCCGCGTACGATACTGTCGCCGCGACGCTGACAAAACTCCCCTCCAGCTCAAGGTTGTTGATCGATCCACGCCGCATCACCCATCGCACGCGCGAAGCCGTGCCTGCCAACGTCAAAGTAGTAGAAGCCATCAACCCCACCACCTTCGCCAAATCACGCAAGACTGAAACCGAGCGCGCTTATGTGCGCGAGACAATGGAACAAGACGGCGCGGCGATGGCCGAATTTTATGCCTGGTTCGAACAAGCGCAGGGCCGCGAGCGCATTACCGAAGTCACCATCGACGAAAAACTTACCGCGTGTCGCGCGCGGCGTCCCGGTTTTATCAGCCGCAGCTTCGCCACTATTGCAGGCTTCAAAGCCAACGGCGCACTCAATCACTATCGCGCCGAGC
>JAYVGF010000293.1:0-2017 GCA_043772415.1 Betaproteobacteria bacterium | reverse complement strand
CGACGCCAGCGAAATCGTGGAAGGATCGCGCGAAGCAGAAAAAACGCGTAAAGCGGCGGAATATCAATATGAGCTGAAACGATTTTGGATTAGCGTTGCGTTGACTTTTCCGCTGGTGTTGCAAATGGGGGCGATGTTCGGCGGAGCGCACAACTTGATGTTGCCGAACGGCTGGCAATTCGCCTTGGCCACGCCTGTGCAATTCTGGATCGGCAAGCGATTTTATGTCGGTGCGTTTCATGCGTTGCGTGGCGGCGCGGCGAACATGGATGTGTTGATCGCGCTCGGCACCAGCATGGCGTATTTTTACAGCGTAGCCGTGTTGTTCGGTTGGCTACCGGGGCCGCATGTGTATTTCGAATCCAGCGCCACTATTATCACGCTGATACTCATGGGCAAGCTGCTCGAAGCGCGCGCCAAGACGCGCACCTCGGCGGCGATCGAAGCCTTGGTCAAGCTACAACCGAAAACCGCGCGCCTGCAACGCGGCGACGAAATCGTCGAAGTGGATATCGCCAGCGTGCAACGCGGCGATATTTTTATAGTGCGCCCGGGTGAAAGCGTGCCTGCCGATGGCTTGGTGCTATCAGGCGATTCAAGCGTCAATGAATCTATGTTGACCGGTGAAAGTTTGCCCGTAAGCAAGACAGAGGGCACCAAAGTTTTTGCCGCGACGCTCAACCAGCAAGGCTTGTTGCAGTGTCGCGCCACCGGCATCGGCAAGCAAACCGTGCTGGCGGGCATCATCCGATTAGTGAGCGAAGCGCAAGGCAGTAAAGCGCCGATACAACGCCTCGCCGATAGAATCTCCGGCATTTTTGTTCCCGTGGTGGTGTTAATTGCTTTGCTGACTTTCGTCGCATGGTGGTTCTTCGCGGGCGACTTCACGCAGGCATTGGTGAATGCGGTTGCTGTACTGGTAATTGCTTGTCCGTGCGCGCTCGGCCTCGCCACACCGACCGCCATCATGGTCGGCACCGGCCGTGGCGCGCAGGCGGGCGTGCTGGTGCGCAACGCCGCGGCGCTGGAGCAAGCGGAAAAAATCCGCACGCTGGTTGTGGATAAAACCGGTACGCTGACTGAGGGCAAACCGGCGGTGACTGACGTGATTCCCCATAGTGGCCTTAATGAAAATGAACTGATCGCCATCGCATCAGCATTGGAGCAAGGCTCGGAACATCCGCTGGCGCGCGCCGTGAATGATTATGCGAAACATGCGAAAGTCGCCGCGCTGCCCATGTCGTTATTTGAATCGTTTACAGGGCAGGGTGTACGCGCGATAGTGGATTTTCAACATGAGAAAAAAATAGTCTGGCTCGGCTCGCCGCAATTTATTTCCGCTCGCGGAATAGCGATGGATGCCGCCGTCATCTCGCCCCTGTTGCAACACGGCAAAACCGTCATCGCCGTCGCGGACGAAAAAAATTTACTCGGTCTCATCGCCATCGCCGACCGTTTACGCGCGACGACAAAACAAGCCGTAGAAAAATTACGCGCGATGGGAATCGATGTGGTGATGCTTACAGGTGATAACGAGCAAACTGCTGCCGCCATCGCGTCAGAGGTCGGCATCGAGCATTTTCATGCTGGCGTGCTACCGCAAGACAAGGTAAATAAATTGAATAAAATCAAAGAGTTACATCGTGTTGTCGGTATGGTCGGGGACGGGATCAACGATGCGCCCGCGCTCGCCGCCGCCGACGTGAGTTTCGCCATGGCCACCGGCACCGACGTGGCGATGGAAGCGGCGGACATCACGCTGATGCGCAGTGATATGCTGAGCGTGGTCGATGCGATCACGCTGTCGCGTGCGACCTTATCTAAAATCCGGCAGAATTTATTCTTCGCGTTTTTCTATAACGTGCTCGGCATTCCGTTGGCCGCATTCGGCATGTTGAATCCCGTCATCGCCGGTGCAGCGATGGCGATGAGCTCGGTGTCAGTCGTCAGCAATTCGTTATTGCTCAAGCGCTGGAAAAGCAGTAACAAAGCGTAGCGTGCGCACTGCGCACGATGT
>JAYVGF010000292.1:0-8787 GCA_043772415.1 Betaproteobacteria bacterium | reverse complement strand
CGACTGGACGGCAAGATTATCCGCCCCTCGGCCAACTATACCGGGCCGGACGACCAGAAATTTGTGCCTCTCGACCAACGCAAATAAAGGAAAAACTGCCTGACGACGGAGAACTTTCGGTCTATGATTCGGGGAGCAATTACCCCCAAAAAAATATAACCGAGGAGAAGTTGTCATGGCTTACTCAAAAACTCAAGCAGGCACTGATGAAATTAAAACCCGCGCGCTGAAATTACCCGGTCCGGTGCGCAATCTGTTGCTGATGGTAGATGGATACAAAACGGCGGCAGAACTGGAAAGCATAGCAAGATCACTCGGGGCGCCTGATGGTGCTGTGGCAGATTTAGTGCAAAGAGGATTGATCGCCGATGGCGCGATCAGGGTGGGTCGCAGTGTTGCGGATGATCCTGACATTACCGCCGTGCTCAACCCGCAAAGAGCAATGGAAAAAGAAACAGAGCGCTACACCCGCTTGCAGCAAACCATGAACGATATTGTGCGCAACACGATGGGATTACGCGGCGTGTTTATGACCATGAAAATAGAAAAATGTATGAGCCTCGCCGATTTGAAAACGCTGTACCCCGCTTTTGAAACAGCAGTGATCAAGGGCGCAGGTGAACAAGTGGGTAAAACTTTATGCCTCAGTGTGCGCAAAGATTTGTAACATAACTACTTGATTATAATTAAATTCTTAACAAACCGAAAAGGAAGTCCTCGTGTCCGCTCACATTTCCAATGTCCGCCCCAAGCCCGATAAAGTTTTAGTCGATATCGTCGATTACGTTACGAAATACGAAATCAAAAGCAAAGTAGCCTACGACACCGCGCGTAATTGTTTGATAGATACTTTGGGCTGCGGCCTCGAAGCATTGGAATACCCGGCGTGCAAAAAATTGCTCGGGCCGATTGTTCCCGGCACCATCGTACCGAACGGCGCAAAAGTACCCGGCACGCAATTCCAGTTGGATCCAATCCAGGCCGCCTTCAACATCGGCGCGATGATCCGCTGGCTCGACTTTAACGACACTTGGCTAGCGGCCGAGTGGGGCCATCCTTCAGACAACCTTGGCGGCATCCTCGCCACCGCTGATTGGCTGTCGCGCAATGCCGTTGCCGCCGGCAAAGCGCCGCTGACCATGAAAGCCGTATTGACCGGCATGATCAAGGCGCACGAAATCCAGGGCTGTATCGCACTGGAAAACTCTTTCAACAAAGTCGGCCTCGATCACGTCATCCTGGTCAAAGTCGCCTCTACCGCTGTGGTGGCGGAAATGATGGGTCTGAGCAAAGACGAAATCCTCAACGCCGTGTCCTTGGCGTTTGTCGATGGCCAGGCCATGCGCACCTATCGCCACTCACCCAACACCGGCTCACGTAAATCGTGGGCGGCGGGCGACGCGACGTCGCGCGCGGTGCGTCTCGCGCTGATCGCCAAACCCGGCGAGATGGGTTATCCCTCGGTGCTGACCGCGAAAACCTGGGGCTTTTACGATGTGCTGTTCAAAGGCAACGAATTCAAATTCCAGCGCCCTTACGGTTCGTATGTAATGGAAAACGTGCTGTTCAAGATTTCTTTCCCCGCCGAATTCCATTCGCAAACCGCCGTCGAAGCCGCGATGACTTTGCACGCTGAATTGAAAAAAGCCGGCAAGTCCATCGAAGATATAAAGAAAATCACCATCCGCACCCACGAAGCCTGCATCCGTATTATCGACAAAAAAGGCCCGTTGAATAATCCGGCCGACCGCGACCACTGCATCCAGTACATGGTCGCCGTGCCGCTAATCCACGGCCGCCTCACCGCCAGCGATTACGAAGACAACATCGCCGCCGACAAGCGCATCGACGTATTGCGCGACAAAATCGAGTGCGTCCAAGACACCCACTTCACCAAGGATTATCACGATCCGAAGAAGCGTTCGATTGCCAATGCGATGACGGTCGAATTCAAAGACGGCAAGATCATGAAAGAAATCGTGGTCGAATATCCGATCGGCCACGCACGTCGCCGCAAGGAAGGTATCCCAGTCCTGGTGGAAAAATTCAAAACCAATCTGGCGCGCATGTTCCCGCAAAAACAGCAGGATGCGATTCTGAAAATTTCATTGGATCAGAAAAAACTGGAAGCCATGCCGGTCAATGATTACGTTGATATGTACGTGATTTAATAATATGTAAGTATTTGATTTTAATCAGTAATTTATTATCCGGCTGATTGCCCGGTAAGTATTTCAGGAGAAATAAATATGTCGCACAATCTGCATAACAGTTTGCAGGAATTCAAACTTGCGTCGGGCAAAACCGGCAAGTTTTATTCCCTTCCGGCTTTAGAAAAGGCCGGCCTGGGCAAAATTTCGCGCTTGCCCGTCTCCATCCGCATCGTGCTCGAAGCCGTGCTGCGTAATTGCGACGGTAAAAAAGTCACCGAAGCGCACATCAAAGAACTCGCCAGCTGGAAGCCGACAGCCGCACGCACCGACGAAATTCCGTTCGTCGTCGCGCGCGTAGTGTTGCAAGATTTCACCGGCGTGCCGCTGCTCGCCGACCTCGCCGCGATGCGTAACGTGGCGAGCAAAATGGGCAAAGACCCAAAGACGATTGAGCCGCTCGTGCCAGTCGATCTGGTGGTTGATCACTCGGTCATGATCGACGAATTCGGTACACCCGACGCGCTGCGTTTCAACATGGAGCGCGAGTTCGAGCGCAACACCGAGCGTTATCAGTTCATGAAATGGGGCATGCAGGCGTTCGATACTTTCGGCGTGGTGCCACCCGGCATCGGCATCGTTCACCAAGTCAATCTGGAATATTTGTTCCGCGGCGTGCAGCATAAAAATGACCTTTACTATCCTGACACTTTGGTCGGCACCGATTCGCACACCACGATGATCAATGGTGTCGGCGTGGTAGGCTGGGGCGTCGGGGGTATCGAGGCAGAAGCAGGTATGTTGGGACAGCCGGTTTATTTCCTGACGCCTGATGTAGTCGGCGTCGAGCTCAAAGGCAAATTGCGCGAAGGCATCACCGCGACCGATTTGGTGTTGACAGTCACTGAATTACTGCGCAAACATAAAGTGGTCGGCAAGTTTGTCGAGTTCTTCGGCGAAGGCACAGAAAATCTGTCGCTGACCGACCGCGCCACCATCGCCAACATGGCGCCGGAGTACGGGGCTACGATGGGTTTTTTCCCAGTGGATGACGTGACCGTCGCCTACATGAAAGGCACCGGTCGCACCGACGCGGAAGTCGATGCCTTCCAATCTTATTTCAAAGCGCAGAATCTTTACGGCGTGCCGAAGGCCGGCGAGATTGATTACAGCAATGTAGTGACGATGGATTTGAACAGCATCGTGCCCTCACTCGCCGGCCCAAAGCGTCCGCAAGACCGTATCGCTTTGCCGGAAATGAAAAACAGTTTCACTACTTTGTTCAGCGAAGAAGTGGCGAAAAACGGTTTCGGTAAAAGCGCGGCAGATTTGAATCGTCGTTACCCGACCAAGCAAGCCGGTGTCGATATCGGCCACGGCGATGTGCTGATTGCCGCGATTACTTCTTGCACCAACACGTCCAATCCTAGCGTGTTGCTCAGCGCCGGTTTGCTGGCGAAAAAAGCCGTGGAAAAAGGTTTGAAGGTCAGGCCGCATATCAAGACTTCGCTCGCGCCCGGATCACGCGTCGTGACGGATTATTTGACCAAGGCTGGCTTGTTGTCGTATTTGGAACAACTCGGTTTTTCCGTCGCGGCTTACGGCTGCACAACGTGTATCGGCAACGCCGGTGATTTGACACCGGAACTTAACGACGCTATCACGCAAAACGATGTGGTCGCAGCTGCGGTGTTGTCGGGTAACCGCAACTTCGAAGCACGCATCCACCCGAACATCCGCGCCAATTTCCTCGCCTCGCCCCCTCTCGTGGTTGCATTTGCGATTGCAGGCAAATCGAATATCGATCTGGAAACCGAATCACTCGGCACCGGCAAAGACGGCAAACCGGTTTTTTTGAAAGACATCTGGCCGACCAGCGATGAAATCGCGGCAGTGATGAAATATGCGATGGACCCGGAAACCTTCCGCCGGCTGTACAGCAATCTGACCAAAGACCACGACTTGTGGAATAACGTTTCGGCGCCGACGGGACAGGTCTATACCTGGCCGACTTCGACTTACATCGCGCGTCCGCCGTTCTTTGATGATTTCAAAATGACCACCGGTTCCATCGGTGAAATCCAAGGCGCGAAGGCGTTGTTGATGCTAGGCGATTCCGTCACGACGGATCATATTTCTCCCGCAGGCTCGTTCAAACCGACCACGCCAGCCGGAAAATTCCTCACCGAAAATCACGTCAAGCAACTCGACTTCAACAGCTATGGCTCACGTCGCGGCAATCACGACGTAATGATCCGCGGCACCTTCGCTAATGTACGCGTGAAAAACTTTATGTTGCCGTTGAACGCCGACGGCTCACGCACAGAGGGCGGCTACACCTTGCAAGACGGCAAACAGACTACGGTGTACGACGCGGCGATGGAATACATCAAGCGTGGCACGCCGACTATCGTGTTGGCAGGTGAAGAATACGGTACCGGCTCGTCGCGTGACTGGGCGGCCAAGGGCACGCAATTGCTCGGCGTGAAAATCGTCGTGGCGCGCAGCTACGAGCGCATCCACCGTAGCAACCTGGTTGGCATGGGCGTGTTACCCTTGCAGTTCAAGGGCAGCGACAGCATTCAGTCGCTCAGCTTGAAAGGCGATGAAACCTTTGACGTGCTCGGCGTGACCGAGAGCATCAAGCCGCAGCAAGATCTCACGCTCGTGATCACCGGGGCGGACGGCAACAAACGCAATGTACAAGTGCTGTGCCGCATCGACACACCGATCGAAGTCGATTACTACAAACACGGCGGCATCCTGCCTTACGTGTTGCGTCAATTATTAGCCGCTTAAAGAAAGGGATCAGCATGATTAAAATTTTGATTGGGTTTATTATTTTTGCAGCACTGGCCGTTTTCATCTTGATGAAATCCGGTGCCGATGTAAATCTGGGCGATGAAAATGCCGGCGGCCACAGGGAAGAGCACAAAGAAACGCCCAAAGTGGCGCCCAGTGCGCCAACCCAAAAGCCCTAAGTGAATAAACGTCCGAATATCGCCGGTCATCCGGCGATATTTTTGCCTGCCACCCATTCTGCGTTGTAAATATTCTTCATATAAATCAATTGGTTATTTAATATTTTGCTACGCTATACAAGATGGCTTACAGCCTGAACTATGAATGATGAGGAACCCATCGACGGGTTGATATACTGCACCGATTTGGAAGGCAGTTTTCCGCGTCAAGCTCCGACGTATCCGGTGCTGTGGTGTACGTTGGGCGACCAGCCGCACCCGTTTGGCGAAATATTACAGATAGGGGATTGAACCGATGGATCATCGTTTTTTAATTAGAAGGGGGACACTATGATATTTTCGATGCGCGTCAGCTACCCCTACGTCTACGCTGACGCCAACACCTGGGCCCGCTCCCACGGCTACGTCAACGCCCGCGCCCTCGACTACGACTATGCCTACGCCAACGCCAGCGCCAGCGTCCGCGCCCGCACCTACGGCTACGCCCGCGCCAACGGCTACGCCCGCGCCTACGCCAAGGGCTACACCAACGGCTACGCCCACGCCCGCACCAACGGGGGGAAAACGCCATGAAATTTTCGATGCGAGTCGGCTACCCCTACGCCTGCGTCTATAGCTATGCCTACGGCTACGTCAACGCCCGCTCCCACGGCTACGTCAACGCCCGCACCCTCGACTACGACTACGACTACGCCTACGCCTACGCCAACGGCTACGCCAAGGGCTACGCCCACGCCCGCACCTACGCCTACGCCTACGCCAACGGGGGGAAAACGCCATGAAATTTTCGATGCAAGTTTATGCAAATATGTCCCACAACATGAGGAGAACACAGTATGAAAAGTAAAGCCGGAAGACCTTTATCAGCGCGTGGCCGCAAGTTTCACGCGTCCGTGGCGTTACACCTGGACACAACCGAATTTTTCAAAAGTATAGGGGGCGGTAGCGTGTCGCAGGGCATCGACGCCGCGTATTTATTTTGCCTGAAACGCATCGGGCAACCAAACTACGCCGACGCGTTAACGCGATCACCGGTTCTCGACGAGTTGGCTGAACGCATCGCGTCAACCAAAATCAGGGAACGGTTTGTGCGCGCGTTGCTGACGCGTCACCCGTCCGTGATCGGTGCGGGGAGCGTGTACGACTTGATAGGTTACGATAGTACTTTTTTGAACGGTTTTTTTGAGGCATCTACGTCGGGAGACCCAGCGGATTTGCAACTTTTTGCCGAAAGCAAATGGCAAATGGTGGAGCGCGAAATTTATACCGGCGGCATCGAGTCCGCCACGGAAACCATCAAGCGCTTTAATGCCAAACTGCCGAAGGAGGGGGTATGAACCACCCTAACCGAAACTGGCGATCCCGCTGGACAATAGATATTCCGCAACAAGAAGCGCGGCATCATACGACCGGCTTGGTAGTGCGCTTTTCGAAGAGCGGCGTCGCCGGAAAGATGCTTAACCTGGATGAGGTATCCGCTGCGATGGCGCATACTACTCCAATTCACGAACAAGGAAGAGTGATATCCCATTTGCTTAAACAGGCCAACCGGCGCTACGCGGAAACATTAAACCAAGGCACTAACGAGGGGCGGACAATGCCCTACGAATCCTGACGGAGCTTATGGATGCAAAACTTCAACAGCACTTTGACGAGTTAGAGGAGGTCGCTACGACGAGCCGTGCAGGGGCGGACATGTTTTGACCGCCCTGTTACAGCATGACCTTGGATAAGCGCAGTCCGGTTTTCCGGTCGTCGCACAAGCATTCCTTCTTTTTGTTGCCGAATTTTTTAGCCTTGGGTTTTGCTCGGGGCGCGGAAACTTCGCGCACAATTTCCCTTACGATTTCGCGCGTTTCAATCCGCGTCTCAACGTTAGGCACGCGGATATGGCGTTCACAATCGCGCAAGACGATGCGCGATGCAAGTTGCTGCAACGCATCGCCGCCGATAGTGTTGTCGGTTTTCATTTGCAGCTCACCACCTGTTAACTTGTTTGAAACACGCCCCGCACCACGCCCTCGACTTTTGACTTGTAATAAGATTAGACTAGGCGTTGTTACGCTGATGCATGTGGGAATTTTTTCCCGTCAAACGTTAACTCGAAAAATACCAATGTAGTCTGAGGAGAAATCAAAAATGACCATCAATTTGCTCGACATGTTGAAGTTTGCTGTGGCACCAGAAATCTCCAAACAAGCTAGCCACTATTTAGGAGAGTCGGAAGGAGCAGTCAAGTCAGCAGTGGATGCCATCTTGCCCACGTTGGTAGGTGGCTTGATGCAAAAAGGCGCCACCAGCGACGGTGCCGGCAAACTGCTCGCATTGATTAACAGCGGCCCCGGTATCGATAGCAGCATGTTGGGCAATCTTTCAGGTCTCTTCAGCGGCGGCGAACGCACTGGCACCCTCCTGGGTATAGGCGGCACATTGTTGCGTTCGTTGTTCGGCGAAAAAGCGGATGGCATCAACGCTGCGCTAAGCGGCATGAACAATATGAAAGCCGGCTCAGGCGGATCGCTAATGGCCATGATCACCCCACTATTGTTCGGCATGCTGAAAAACCATATCAGCACAGAGAAGCTGGACGCCAACGGGCTGATGAAATTACTCTCCTCACAAGGCCCCTACGTAGCACCAGCTTTATCCGACAAAACTACCTATGCCATGGGCTTGGGTAGCGTAGCCGCATTTTTAGGCGGCACTAGCGGAGTCGGCGCACTCAGCGCTAAAAAATCGGATGTCAGCGCGCCTATCCGTGCCACCAGCGGCGCAGCGCCGATGACTGCAAACGCGCCAGCCGCCAACGATGTGGCTTTGAATGCCATGAATGCCATGAACACGGCACGCGATATTAATTATGTTGAAGAAGCAAGCGGCGGATGGTGGAAAAAACTTCTGCCCGTCGCTATTCTGGCTGTGGCAGGTTATTTCGCTTTCAATTTTTTCATGAAGGGCAAAGACACCGCCGATAAAACGGCGTCCGACAAAACCCCGCCTGCGGTGACTACCCCGCAAGCAGAACCGCCTAAGCCAGTCGCAGAGCCGGTAAAGGAAATCACGAAACCAGCGACGGAAATTGTAAAAGAAGTGCCTATGCCGGCAGCAGTCCCCGCTTCGGCAAGCGGGATGAAATCATACGCCACACCCGGCGGCGGTAAAATGGACGTAGCGCTTAACAGCGTAAGCAATAAACTGTTGGCTGCAATTACAACGCCCAATGCCACGCTGAACAAACCCATTAATCTTGATAAGCTGCAATTCAATTCTGATTCTGCCGATCTCGGTGCGGAAGGCCGTCAACAATTACAAGAAGTGGCCGGCGTTCTGAAAGGCTTCCCCAGCGTGCAAATCAAATTAAACGGTCATGCAGATAAATCCGGCGCGCCTATGATTAATAAAACGCTTTCCAGCAGCCGTGCTGCTGTGGTGAAAGAAGAATTGAGCAAGTTAGGTGTTGCTGCCGAGCGAATCAGCACGGATAGTTTCAGCGCCGCACAACCTATCGCCAGCAATGCGACTGAGGGCGGTCGCCAGCAAAACCGTCGCGTGGAAATTGCTATCACCAAACGATAGTTTTTAAATGCGTTAGAATGCGTAAAGGCTGGCATGACCGGCCTTTATTTTTGCCCTTAATTTGACCTCGGCTGACAATG
>JAYVGF010000291.1:0-2438 GCA_043772415.1 Betaproteobacteria bacterium | reverse complement strand
GGTGGCTAAAATGTATGCCAACGCTGCACTGTTTCTAAATCTGTTGCCGTTTCATCCTGATGACGACGGCTTTCTGGCGCGTAACGGTCGCGCGTCGATAGAGAAAATCGGTTTCGCTTTGGGACTGCAAATTACCGGCGGCTCCAGCAGTGTGCGCGACGCTTGGTTACCGATGCGCACGGCAGGCGCGACAGCGCGCGCGATGCTGGTCGAAGCGGCGGCAAAAAAATGGAATGTACCTGCGACCGCATGCGTGACCAAAAACGGCGAAGTGCTGCACCCGGCTGGCAACCGTAAAGCGGCTTATGGGGAACTGGTAAATGATGCCGCAAGCATAGCGCCGCCCGCTAACGTAAAACTCAAAGACCCTTCCACATTTCATCTCATCGGCAAACCGATAGCACGCACCGACATCGCCGACAAAGTAAACGGCAAAGCGCAATTCGGTATCGATGTGCGCGTGCCGGGTATGTTGTACGCGGCAGTGAAACAATGTCCGGTATTCGGCGGAACATTGAAATCCACGTTTGCCGAACTTAGTAAAAATATTAATAATAAAAATGAGTTATATTTAATCCCCAATGGCATCGCGGTGGTGAGTAACAGCTGGTGGCGCGCAAAAAAAAATCTTGAGGCATTGCAAATAGAATGGAATGAAGGAGCGAATGCGAATCTTGATTCGGCAGCCATTAGCAAACAACTCGGTGAAGATTTACAAAAAACTTCGGCGTCAGGTTTTCGCCATGTCGGCGATGCAGAAGCGATATTGAAAAGCGCAACGAAAATAATCGACGCGATATACGAAGTTCCCTTCCTCGCTCACGCGGCGATGGAACCGATCAACTGCACTGCGCAAATCAAAGACGGCAAATGTGAAGTATGGGTCTCGACCCAAGTGCCGTCGATTGCGCAATGGAAAGCCAGCAAAGCAGCGGGCGTGAGCAGCGACAATACGATTATTCACACTACACTGCTCGGCGGCGGCTTCGGAAGACGCTTGGAAATTGACATGATCGAGCAAGCCGTCCACATCGCCAAACAACTCGGCGGCAGGCCGGTGCAAATGATCTGGGCGCGCGAAGAGGACATGCAGCACGACATGTACCGACCCGCTGCCAAGTCAAAATTCTCCGGCGCGCTGGACGGCCAAGGAAAAATTTCGGCGTGGACCAATCGCGTCGCCGCGCCGTCGGTTGGCTTCGACACCATGCAACGCCTGATGGGCAATATGGCAATGGACATGCCGGACAAAAACCATATCGAAGGCGCATTCGACCAACCTTACGAAATTCCGAATCTGAAAATAGAACAAGTGCGCAGCAAAACACCAGTGCCGGTCGGCTCATGGCGCAGCGTCGGCCATTCGTATAATGCTTTTTTCGTTGAATCGTTTATGGATGAAATGGCGCACGCTGCGGGCAAAGATCCGTATGAGTTTCGACGTTCACTGTTACAAAACCATCCGCGTCACCGCGCCGTGCTCGAACTCGCCGCGACCAAAGCCGGCTGGGGCCAGCCGATAGCCGTCGGCACGGCACGCGGGATCGCGTTGCACGAATCCTTTGCCGCTATTTGCGCACAAGTGGCCGAAGTGTCGATGGATAAAGACAACAATATCAAAGTACATCGCGTCGTGTGTGCGATAGATTGCGGCATTGTGGTGAATCCGAAAATCGTTGAACAACAAATGGAAAGCGCCATCATCTTCGGGTTAACCGCCGCGCTCTACGGCGAAATCACGATCAAAAACGGCCCCGTCGAGCAAACCAATTTCCCCAACTACGACATGCTGCGCATGGCGCAATCACCGCGCATCGATACTTATATATTGCCCAGCACCCTGCCACCCGGCGGCGTAGGCGAACCCGGCACCCCGCCGATTGCACCGGCCGTGGCGAATGCCTTGTTTGCGTTGACGGGGAAGCGCTTGAGGAAGTTGCCGTTGAAGATGGTGGCTTGATGTCATGCAGTCAAATCATTAATATCAAACAATGAGCCCGAACAAAGTTATTCGAAACCGCGTAGTTGCGCTGACAGATTTGCCAAATATCGGCAAAGCTGGCGCTGAGGACTTGCGGCTATTGGGCATACACGAGCCGAATCAACTCATAGGCAAATGCCCGTTCGAAATGTACGAGAAGCTTTGCCAAATAACCGCGACGCGCCACGATCCCTGTGTTTTAGACGTGTTTATGTCGATTACGCGTTTTATGGACGGGGAAGAAGCCCAAGCTTGGTGGAAATTCACCCATGAACGAAAGCACATGACAAGCAAAGCGTGATGAGTTCACGCATGAATTAATTAATTTAAATTAAAACAATATGTTACAACTCATTTCGGAATCGAGCATAGAATACTAATCATAGAAATATTCCTGAAGGAAAATTATGAATTTCACTATCGTGCGTGAGCAAGAAGAAGACGGACGTTGGTTGGC
>JAYVGF010000290.1:0-1502 GCA_043772415.1 Betaproteobacteria bacterium | reverse complement strand
GGCGGCGCTTTGGCCAGTGACAATTTGGATACTGCCGAAAAAGCAAGATTCTTATCGACTCAGGCGCGTAAAACGGCGATCCACTATGAACATGAAACCTATGGTTACAATTATCGACTGAGCAATGTTTGCGCCGCCATTGGCGTCGGACAGCTTCAAGTTCTCAAGGATCGCGTCCAAGCACGCCGCGAAATACATGATGCCTATCGCACTCTGCTTTCGCACATAAACGGCATCAGTTTCAGCAGTGAGCCTCCGGGAACGCTCTCCAATCGTTGGCTTACCACGATCGTTATCGAGGCCGAAAAGACCGGTTTTGATCGCGAAGACGCTCGACTTGCGCTAGAGGCTGAAAACATTGAGAGCAGACCTTTGTGGAAACCGATGCATATGCAGCCACTGTTTGCCGACGCCCGTGTAATAGGCGGAAGCGTCGCCGAACGTGCATTTGAAATGGGTTTGTGTTTACCTTCAGGTTCGGCCATGGACCGCGCACAAATCGAACGAGTTAGTGAGGTACTGAGTGAGCTAGCACATAAAAGCTTATAGCATCTTTATAAAAATTATCTATGTTTGCTACACAAATCAAAAGCCTATTTGACCGTGACTGTAAATACTACAGCAGACTATTATTTGGAATTTTACTTTTTACCCATTAGACAATTAACAAAAACATTAATTTTATTTTACGGGAAAATTGTATCATGCCTTTTGATCGATATAAATTTTTTAAGTATATCTTTGACTTATCAATAAGCCTATTTTTGTTGATATTACTTGCTCCCTTTTTGGTAGTTATCGCGATCAGCGTACGAATGAAAATGGGCTCACCGATTTTTTTTGTTCAAGAACGACCAGGGTTGAATGAAAAGCCATTTAAGGTAATTAAATTCCGGACAATGCTTGATGACGTCGACGAAAATGGAACCCTGCTGCCGGACGATAAAAGGCTGACTTCTTTCGGAAAATTTCTGCGAGCTACGAGCATTGACGAGCTCCCAGAGTTACTTAACATCTTAAAAGGTGAAATGAGCTTCGTCGGTCCGCGCCCGCTTTTGACCCAATATTTGAAGCTATATTCCCCAATACAAGCAAGACGGCACGGTGTTCTGCCAGGAATAACAGGTTGGGCTCAGGTGAATGGCCGAAACTTGTTAAGCTGGGAAGAAAAATTTGACATGGATATTTGGTATTTAAATAATAAAAGCTTTTTTCTCGATTTAAGAATAATATTCATGACTGTTAAACAAGTGCTAAAACGGTCTGGAATTTCGAATGAACATCATGCGACTATGCCGCCGTTTAAAGGAAGTAAAGCTGAATGACACACCGGCTTTCTCTAGTTAGATCATCCGAATGGGCGCCGATCGCCGTGGCGTGATCTTCACGAACGCTATGGACCTTATACGGCGTGCTACAACCGGTTTCGGCGCTCGGCGACGGCAGGCGTGTGGGATCGGATTATGGACGGGATTACTGATACTTGTGGTGGAGATGCGCGA
>JAYVGF010000289.1:0-4077 GCA_043772415.1 Betaproteobacteria bacterium | reverse complement strand
CCCAACCTTCCCCCGTCAAGGGGGAAGGAGCTTGGACATAAGGAACCCGACGCGTGAGGATAATGCCATGAGCCTTACGCGTGCGCGCGGCGCACCCTACTTGGTCAGCCGTGTCAGCGCCTCACGATATTTTTCTGCCGCATTCGCTGCAATATCGGCCGGCACTTCCGGCGCAGGCGGTTGTTTGTTCCAGCTTAAACTTTCCAGCCAATTGCGTATGAATTGCTTGTCGAAACTCTCCGGACTATCTCCGACTTTATACGTCGCTACCGGCCAAAAGCGCGATGAATCGGGAGTGAGGGCTTCGTCGATCA
This sequence comes from Betaproteobacteria bacterium, assembly GCA_043772415.1. Classification (GTDB taxonomy): domain Bacteria; phylum Pseudomonadota; class Gammaproteobacteria; order Burkholderiales; family JBEEJL01; genus JBEEJL01. Next base: position 3,763 of record JAYVGF010000289.1, on the reverse strand, counting down.
GATGCAATACGCCTTGGTCATCCAAACCGAATTCAAACTTGGTATCGGCGATGATGATACCGCGCGTCAGAGCATAATCGGCCGCAGTCACATACAGCTTGATGGAGACATCACGTACTTTCGCCGCCAAATCTTTGCCGAGTAATTTTTCCACCTCGGCAAAACCGATATTTTCGTCGTGCATACCTGCTGCAGCTTTGGTCGATGGCGTGAATATCGGTTGCGGTAATTTTTCTGCGCGACGCAAACCGGCGGGTAAAGCAATGCCGCAGATGCTTTGCTTTTGCTGATATTCTTTCCAGCCCGAGCCTTCGATATATCCACGCACTACGGCTTCGATGGACAAGGGTTTCAAGCGCTTGACCACGATGGCACGGCCGGTTACTTGATCCGCTTCTTCCGGCTTCACCACGCTTTCCGGCGCGATGCCGGTGAGTTGATTAGGAATAATGTGTTCGAGTTTTTTGAACCAGAATGCCGCCATCGCGGTGAGGATTTTTCCTTTGTCGGGAATGGGCGTTGGTAACACCACGTCGAACGCAGATAAGCGATCGGTTGTCACGATCAGTAAATGTTTCGAGTTGACGGCGTAAAGATCGCGTACTTTGCCGCGATTGAGTAAAGAGAGTGATTTGATATTCGAGTTAAACACAACAGTCCTTGCAATGCCGTCATCCCCGCGCAGGCGGGAATTGAGCTAAAAACAAAACTAATTTTTTCTTTTTACTGCACTGGATTCCCGCCTGCGCGGGAATGACGGAATAATTAATTATTTTTGATGTTAATTCACTACCGCTCTCAATTCGCCCTTGGCATACTTTTCCGCAATGGAAAACAGTGGCATAACTTTTATTTTCGAAGCCTGCCCGGCTGAGCCGAACTGCTCGTAACGCTGTTTGCAGATTTCTTTCGCGGCAGCGGTAGCGGGCTTGAGGTAATCGCGCGGATCGAACTTGCTGGGGTTTTGTGCCAAATATAGGCGTATCGCAGCAGTCATCGCCAAGCGAATATCGGTGTCGATGTTGATTTTCCGCACGCCGTGTTTAATACCTTGCTGGATTTCTTCCACTGGCACGCCGTAAGTTTCTTTCATGTCGCCGCCATTATCACGGATGATTTTAAGTAAATCCTGCGGCACTGATGACGAACCGTGCATGACCAGATGCGTATTCGGAATACGTTTGTGAATTTCTTTGATGCGCTCGATGGCGAGGATGTCACCCGTGGGTTTGCGCGTGAATTTGTACGCGCCGTGCGAGGTGCCAATGGCAATCGCCAGCGCATCGCACTGGGTTTTATTCACGAAATCTGCTGCCTGCTCCGGATCCGTCAACAACATTTCGCGCGTCATGGTCGCGTCGGTGCCGTGGCCGTCTTCTTTGTCACCCTTCATGGTTTCCAACGAACCTAAACAGCCGAGCTCACCTTCGACCGTCACGCCGATGGCGTGCGACATCTCGACCACTTTGCGTGTGACATCGACGTTGTAATCGTAACTGGCGATGGTCTTACCGTCGGCCATCAGCGAACCGTCCATCATCACGCTGGAAAATCCGCTACGGATTGCCGTTAAGCAAACTGCCGGAGACTGGCCGTGGTCCTGATGCATGACGACGGGAATATGTGGATACGATTCAATCGCCGCTTCGATGAGATGACGCAAGAAGGGCTCACCCGCATATTTGCGCGCACCGGCACTCGCCTGCATGATCACCGGGCTGTTCAATTCATCTGCCGCTTGCATGATGGCTTGAATTTGTTCCAGGTTGTTGACGTTGAACGCGGGCAGGCCGTAGCCATTTTCTGCAGCATGGTCGAGCAGTTGACGCATAGAAACGAGTGCCATGTTAATCTCCTAAAAATTCAATATAATCAATAAGTTAAAAAACAAAAATCTTTCACCACAGAGACACAGAGACACAGAGAAAAGCATTTTGTTTTTGCTGGATTCCCGCCTGCGCGGGAATGACGAAATGATTCATCCCTCATCCCTCATCCCTTATCCCTCATCCCTCATCCTCAAATTATGCGCCGCGATGCTCGCCCACTTTCACAATCTTCATCGTATTTGTGCCGCCCGCTTTTCCAATTGGCTCACCAATCGTGATGATGATGTAATCACCATCCTGCACCGCGCCTTCGCGCTTGAGCTCATCTTCAGCGGCGTATAACACCTCTTCCGGATCCACCGATTTTTGCGCGAAGCGCACTGGATATACGCCGCGAAACAAAGTCACTTTTCGTCGCGTCTCTGTCAGCGGCGTGAGCGCGTAAATCGGCGCGTTGATATTCATGCGCGACACTAACAATGCCGTCATACCCGATTGCGTTAGTGCGGCAACGGCTTTGATTTCCATGTTGCTGGCGGTGAATACCACTGCATTCGCAATCGAGCTTTCCGCTTTGCTGTTACCCGACATGCCATGACGGCGATCTTGCGACGGCGCATGTTCTTTTTCCGCTTCGAGACACACGCGAGCCATTGCCGCGATGGCTTGCACGGGAAATGCACCCGCTGCGGTTTCTGCCGACAACATCACGGCATCGGTGCCGTCGAGCACGGCGTTGGCCACGTCGGAAACTTCTGCGCGCGTGGGGATCGGGCTGGCGATCATCGACTCCATCATTTGCGTCGCGGTAATGACGAATTTATTTTTCAAGCGCGCAGCTTTAATCATTTTTTTCTGCAAGCCGGGCACAGCGGCATCGCCAACTTCTACAGCCAAATCGCCACGTGCCACCATAATGCCATCGCTGGCATCGAGAATTTCGTCCAGCGCAGGGATCGCTTCGGCGCGTTCGATCTTGGCGACCAACTGGCTTTTACCGCCGGCGTTCACCATCAAATCACGCGCCAGTTGCATATCCGCGCCCGAGCGCGGAAATGACACCGCGATAAAATCGGCTTTGATAAACGCTGCCGTCTTGATATCTTCCATGTCCTTCTCGGTCAGCGCGGGCGCAGTCAAGCCGCCTCCTTTGCGGTTGATGCCTTTATTATTTTTCAGTACGCCGCCGTGTTCTACGAAAGTGTGTATCTCGGCACCCTTCACTGACTTCACGGTCATGGTAATCAAACCATCATCAAGCAATAGCATGTCGCCAACGACCACATCACCGGGCAATTCTTTGTAATCCAGACCAACACGTTCTTGATTACCTAAAGCACAAGCAGCATCAAGAATGAAAGCATCACCAGGCTTGAGGGTAATTTTGCCGTCGGCAAATTTGCCGACGCGAATTTTCGGTCCCTGCAAATCTGCCAGTACGCCGACGGTGCGGCCCTGTTCTTTCGCAATGGCGCGGACCAATTCGGCACGGGCAATGTGATCTTCTTTCACGCCGTGTGAAAAATTCATGCGTACTACATCTACACCGGCGGCGATCATTTTTTCCAGCACGGCTCTATCATTCGACGCAGGGCCGAGAGTGGCGACAATTTTGGTTTTTCTTAGCATAGGTAGTTTCAATCAGGAGTCAGCGCGCGCTTCGAGGATTTCCACCGCCGGCAATTTTTTGCCTTCGAGAAATTCCAAAAAAGCGCCGCCGCCGGTAGAGATGTAACCGATTTTAGTTTCAATGCCGTATTTGGCAATGGCGGCTACTGTGTCACCGCCGCCGGCGATAGAAAACGCTTTGGAGTTTGCAATCGCCATGGCTAAAGTTTTGGTGCCTTCGCCGAACTGGTCGAATTCGAATACACCGACTGGGCCGTTCCATACTATGGTGCCTGCCTTAGCGATTTGTTGCGCCAGCATGGCGG
>JAYVGF010000288.1:0-8683 GCA_043772415.1 Betaproteobacteria bacterium | reverse complement strand
TGCCGGCAAGCCGTGATCTGCCGCCGATTCCCGCCAAACGGTATTTCACCATAGGCGAGGTAAGCGATTTGTGCGGCGTCAAGCCGCACGTATTGCGTTACTGGGAGCAGGAATTTACCCAGCTCAAACCGCTGAAGCGCCGTGGTAATCGGCGCTATTATCAGCATCACGAAGTGCTGCTCATCCGTCGTATTCGCGAACTTCTATATGAAGAAGGCTTCACCATCAGTGGTGCGCGTCATCGTCTTGACGATGCCGCTCATGCGCCCCGGATTGTTGCCCCTTTGCCTTTATCTTCCGCGTTTGACGCAGCCAGCATGCGTCAGGAAATCAAAAACATACTCAAGTTACTCGAAGCTTAATCGTTTCATATTTGCCTAGTCAGTAACCTCAGCAAAGCATATAATTTCCACTTTCGGGGCGTAGCGCAGCCTGGTAGCGTACTTGCATGGGGTGCAAGTGGTCGGAGGTTCAAATCCTCTCGCCCCGACCAAGACAAACTAAGGGTTACGGCAACGTAACCCTTTTTTTTTGGCCCGTTGCAAAACTACTGCGCGTGCAGATTTTGCGTCTCCGGTGCTCAACGTACTAATGTACGTTTCCGCTCCTTAACGCAAACTCTGCCCTCTCGCGACGTTTTTCAAACTACTGCACGAATGAGTAAAATGCGCATACTTCTCAGCAACGACGATGGTTATTTTTCCCCCGGCATAGCGGTTTTGGCCGAGACGCTTTCCGCTTTCGCCGACATCACCGTCGTTGCGCCGGAACGCGATCGTAGCGGCGCCAGTAATTCACTCACGCTGGATCGTCCTTTGTCCCTGCGTCGTGCGGCAAACGGTTTTTATTTTCTCAATGGCACGCCGACCGACTGTGTTCATATGGCCGTCACCGGTCTGCTCGACCAATTGCCCGACATGGTGATTTCCGGCATCAATGACAACGCCAATATGGGCGATGATACGATTTACTCCGGCACGGTTGCGGCAGCGGCGGAGGGCTATTTGCTTGGCATTCCCTCAATTGCCGTGTCGCTGGCGAAACGCGGTGGCGAAAATTTTGCCACGGCGGCGAGGGTGGTGGCCGAGCTAGTACAGCGGCACACTCAACAAGCTATCAGCGAACCCCTGTTGCTGAACGTCAATGTGCCCGACGTGCCCTTTGCTGAATTGAAAGGTACGTGCGTGACGCGTCTGGGCAAACGACATAAGGCTGAACCTGTCATTAAAAGCGTCAACCCGCGCGGCGATACGATTTACTGGGTCGGTGCGGCCGGCGCAGCACAAGATGCGGGCGACGGCACGGATTTTCATGCGGTAGAAAATAGTTATGTGTCGATCACTCCGCTGCAAATGGATCTGACGCGTTTCACGCAACTCGATGTAGTGAAGAATTGGCTCAAATCATGAAGCCACCGACGACTCAGCGCAGTCAGGGTATCGGCATGACTTCGATGCGGACGCGTACGCGCATGATCGACCGCTTGCGTGCGCAAGGCATCAAGGATGAAGAGGTGCTGGAAGCGGTGGCGCAAACACCGCGCCACATTTTTCTCGAAGAAGCTTTAGCCAGCCGCGCCTACGAAGATAATGCTTTGCCGATAGGCCACGGGCAAACTATTTCCAGTCCCTATATCGTCGCGCGTATGACCGAGTTGTTACTTAAGGGCGCGCTGGGATACGGCCTGAAAAAAGTGCTGGAGATCGGCACCGGTTGCGGATATCAAACGGCGGTATTGTCCAAATTCGCAACGGAAATATATTCGGTTGAGCGCATCGGCCCGCTTCTGATTAAGGCGCGCGCGCATTTGCGTGAACTCAAATGCAACAATGCCAAATTATTTCATGCCGACGGTAATATCGGCTTGGCGGCTGCAGCGCCGTTTGACGGCATCCTCATGGCGGCAGCCGCTACTCGTGTGCCGCAGGGGTTATTGCAACAAATGGCAATCGGGGGCAGAATGGTACTACCGCTGGGTACTGCAGAACAGTTTCTAACGGTAATCGACCGCACGGAAAAAGAATTTATCGAGACCCGGCTTGAGCAAGTCAAGTTTGTACCTCTGCGTGGAGACACGATTTGAACCGCCAGAATAAAAAATTGGCCGTCATTTTTTGTATCACTTTGGCTTGTGCCGTGTCGGCAAGTTGTGCCAGCCGACTGCCTCAGCCTGTGACTCAAGGCAGTGCATCGACAACTCGACCGAACCTGCCTGCAACAACATCCACCACCAATCCGCCAACATCTAACCCGCCAACATCTAACCCGCCTGCAGCATTGCCTGCGCCTGCCCGTAGCGATGGCCGCGCAGAATTTCACACCGTGCAAAAAGGCGACACGCTCGCAGTCCTCGGTATGCAATACGGCGTCGATTACAAAGATATCGCGTTGTGGAACCAGATTGAAAATGTGAATCAATTAAAAATCGGCCAGGTGTTGCGCGTTGCGCCGCCCGGCGACGTGGTTGCCACGCCAATTTTGCCTGGTGCGGCCGCGCCAGAAGCCAGGGCGCTGCCAGGCGGCGGCCATTCAACGGCAACGCAAACTGCCAGTGCATCCGATACTTTGAAGTCCACGCCCAAGGCCATCAAGCTGCCGTACTCGGTGGACGCGCTGGCATTAGTGCAAAACCCCGGACTGGAGGGAAACGCAGCGGTAGCAATGGTTAAGCCACCGCTTGAGGCGAGCGTAACGCCTACTCCGGTAGCGCCTGATGAAATCACCGATTGGACTTGGCCAGCGCAAGGCAAGATCAAAGGATTTTTCAGCGAGACTAACAAAGGGCTGGACATCGCCGGCACGCTAGGCCAGCCAGTCATGGCAGGTGCGGCGGGTAAAGTCATTTATTCCGGCAACAGCGTTCCTCGCATGGGCAAGCTGCTGGTTATCAGCCACAGTAAAAACTATCTCAGCATTTATGCGCATAACGACAAAATTTTGGTGAAAGAGGGGCAAGCAGTCAGCAAAGGCCAAAAAATTGCCGAGATGGGCAACACCGATACCGATCAAGTCAAACTGCATTTTGAAATTCGCGTGCAGGGCAAGCCGGTTGATCCGATGAAATATTTACCCGGAGATAAACTGTCGTGACCAGCCGACCAACCAACGGCAGCGACGATCTGGACGACGAGCATGAACAGAGCATGTCGGATAGAGAAATGCAGCCTGAGTTTGGTGAGCAATTAAATGGTCATGCAGTGGCAGAAGGAGTTTCTGCGGACGCTCGCAACGGCATCGCCGCTTATGCCGAAGAGTTTCATGCCGACGTGACGCAGGTTTATCTGAACGACCTTGGCCGTCGCCCCTTATTGACGCCTGAAGAAGAGCAGACTTATTCGCGCGCAGCGAAGGCGGGCGATTTCAGCGCGCGGCAAAAAATGATCGAGCACAACCTGCGGCTGGTGGTAAATATCGCCAAGAGCTATATCAATCGCGGTGTGCCCTTGCTCGATTTGATTGAAGAAGGCAATCTCGGTTTGATGCACGCGCTGGATAAATTCGAACCTGAGCGTGGCTTTCGTTTTTCCACTTATGCAACTTGGTGGATACGCCAGAATGTCGAGCGCGCCATCATGAACCAGTCGCGCACCATCCGTCTGCCAGTGCATGTGATCAAAGAATTGAATGTGTACTTGCGCGCCATGCGTTTCCTCGATGCACGCAGCGACACTGACCCGACGCCGGAAGACGTGGCGCATTTGCTCGGCCGGCCGGTGGAAGAAGTCCGCCGCATACTCAAGCTCAACGAGCGCATGGCCAGCCTTGATTCGCCGCTGGATGTGGATCCCTCTTTGTCGATAGGCGAATCGATCGCTGACGAACAAGCGTTGCTGCCGGAAGAATTGCTCGAACAAAGTGAAATGCAAAATCTGCTGCAATTATGGCTCACCGCGCTGACAGATAAGCAGCGCTGGGTCATCGAGCATCGTTACGGCGTCAACGGCGGCGAAGTTTGTACGCTGGAAGAATTGGCAAAAGAGCTGGACGTCACGCGCGAGCGGGTCAGACAAATACAGATTGAAGGCATCAATTCATTGCGCGCTATGATCAAGCGCGATGGTTTGACACGCGATATGCTATCGTGAGTTTTTGTTGTAACTATTTGATTTAATTGAGAATTTTATAGATTCAGTGTCACTTCTTTAATGGTGGGATCGTCACGACTGGTTTTTATTTTGAATCCCAATGATTCCATCAGCGACAACATACTGCTGTTCGCGCCCAATACTTCGCCGTCCATATGGGCTAGTTGTTTCGTGCGTGCAGTGTCTATCAAAGCCATCATCAATTTGTAACCCACACCGCGGTTTTGCCATTCGTCGGCTACCACGACAGAAAATTCGCAACGCGATGCGTCCGGCTTAATGACATAGCGTGCAACGCCGAGCTGTACTTCTATCCCGTCGATAGTGGTTAGTGCCAGTAAGGCCAACTCACGGTCGTAATCATATTGGGTAAAGCGCAATAACATTTGCGGCGTCAGTTCGCGTAGCGTTCCCAGAAAGCGGAAGTAGCGCGTCTGGTCCGACAAGCCGCGCACAAAATTCGCTTCCATCTCCGCGTCTTCGGGGCGCACCGGTCGAATGGTGACGTCAGTGCCATCGGGCATTTGCCAATGCGATAGCAGATGCGACGGGTAGGGATGGATCGCCATATGGGCATAGGGTTTGTGTGATGGAGCAATTTTTGCCACCACAATGCGCGCTTCCATCGCCAATACTCCGTGTTGATCGACTAACAGCGGATTGATATCCATTTCGCGCAGCCACGGCAACTCACACGCCATTTCCGATACGCGCAGCAACACGTTTTCCAGCGCGTCGCGTTGCACGGGCGGCAGATTGCGATACGGGCCGAGCAAACGCGACACCGGCGAGCGATCGATGAGTTCAGCCGCGAGATAACGATTAATTGGCGGCAACGTACTCGAATGGCCGCCGAGCACTTCGACCAGCGTACCGCCGGCGCCGAATAACAACACCGGGCCGAATACCCAATCGCGCGTAATGCCGACAAATAACTCGCGCCCGTTAGGCCGCACGATCATCGGTTGGATGGCGATGCCTTCGATATGCGCATCCGGTTTGAGCTTCGCCACGTCAGCAAGAATGTCGTTATACGTCATGCGCACACCCTCGGCGCTGGAAATATTCAAGCGCACGCCGTTCACATCCGACTTGTGCAGGATGTCGGGCGAATAGACTTTCATCGCCACCGGGAAGCCGATTTGTTCGGCGATAATCAAGGCTTCTTGAGCAGAGCGCGCGATGACAGTCGGCACAGTCGGAATGCGGAAACAAGCGAGCAGGGCATGCGATTCCATTTCGCTCAGTTCACTGCGTCCTTGCGCCAGCGCGCCTTCGATCAGCAATCGTGCACCTTCAATGTCGGCTGGTTCATCGTTATCAAGCGGCCCTGGCAGTTGCAATAATAATTTTTGGTTGCGCTGATAATCGGTAATGAATGAAAACGCATCGACTGCTACTTCCGGCGTGCGGAAATTAGGAATGTTGGCGTTGACCAACATTCTGCGGCTATCCGTCACCAGTGATTCACCGAGGCAGGCGGCGAGCACTGGTTTTGTTTGACCCTGCGCCGCGGTAATGACCGCTTTGGCCAAGTCTTCCATTTTGCTGATATTTTGCGGTGTGAGTATCGCCAGCGCGCCATCGACGTTGGGATCATCAAGGCAGGTTTTTAGCGCCAGTGCAAAGCGCGCCGGATCGGCATCGTTCATTACATCGACAGGATTGCCGTGCGACCAATTGGCAGGCAGTGCGCCGTTCAAGATACCGATGCTGACATCGCTTAGCGGTGCCAGCGCGACATTCATATCCAGCGCGCGATCGGCTGCCATGATGCCCGGGCCGCCGCCGTTGCTGACGATGGCCAGGCGGTTACCACCCGTGCGTGCATGCACCGACAACGTTTTTGCCGCGGCAAATAATTGATGAATGGTAGCAATACGCACCGCGCCGGCGCGTTTCAGCGCCGCGCCGAAGGCTTCATCAGAGCCGGCGAGCGAACCGCTATGCGTGCGTATGTCGCGATTGCCTGCTGCCGAGCGACCCGCGCGCAACACGATCACCGGTTTAACCCGACATGCTGCGCGCAATGCGCTCATGAAGCGGCGCGCATCGCTGACCCATTCCATGTATAGCAAAATACTTTTGGTCGCGTTGTCTTCCGCGAGAAAATCCAGAATCTCGGCAAAGCCGACGTCAGACGCCGAGCCGATGGAAATACAACTGGAAAAACCGATGTGATTCACTTGCGCAATATCGAGCAGCGCGGCGCCCAGGGCAGAAGATTGCGATACCAGTGCTACGTGTCCGGCCGAGGTCGGTACTGTGTTGAGCGACGCATCCATGCCGAGGGCGGGGCGGATTATGCCGCGACTATGCGGGCCGAGCAGGCGGATGTTATTTTGCGCGGCTATTTTAACGGCTTGGGTAAATAATGCCTGCTCGCGCTCGGTTTGTGTGCTGCTCGGTGTCGATAAAATGGCGACAGATTTGACGCCGCGATCCGCGCAAGCTTGCATGATGGCGGGTATTTGTTCGGCGCGTGTTGTGATCATCGCCAAATCGGCAGCGAAGGGAATGTCGCGCACCGAGGCATAACAGAGTTTGCCGCTGAGGGTTTTGTGCGTCGGATTGACGGGAAATAAATCGCCGGTGTAACGCCCCAACAATTTGGCATACACCATCGCGCCTACCGAACCCGCGCGCTCCGACGCGCCAACGAGGGCGATGGATTGCGGAGCGAACATCGTAGCCAGATTGGCGTAGTCCATTTATTTATCCCGTTTACTCTTGCGTAATAATGACATGATTTATAGGGAAAATTCTGATTTGGTGCGTCGCACCATGAGTCATTCTGCCTAATTCCCCCTATAATCACAACTAGTAATTTGTTAATTATATTTAAGCCATTTTTAGTCTCATTAGGAGTAATGTTTTTTGCCTACCGCCTTCATCTCGCATCCTGAATTTTATTTACATGAAATGGGTGCGCACCATCCCGAATGTCCAGATCGCTTAACCGCTATTGATGATCGATTGATTGCGTCGGGCATCGGCGTCTATCTTGAACATCATAAAGCGCCCGCCGTGACGAATGAGCAATTGTTACGCGTGCATACGGAAGAATATATTGCCTATATCGAAAGCCTCGCGCCGACGCATGGCTATCGCGTGATTGATCCCGACACCAGCATGAATCCGCATACGCTGACTGCTGCAAGACACGCGGCTGGGGCGGTGGTGATGGCGACTGATATGGTGATAGAACAAAAAGTCGAAAACGCTTTTTGCGCTGTGCGTCCGCCCGGCCATCATGCCACGCGCCGCGCCGCGATGGGATTTTGCTTTTTTAACAACATCGCCGTCGGCGTCGCGCATGCTTTGGAACATCACGGGCTGCAACGCGTCGCCGTAGTCGATTTCGACGTGCATCACGGCAACGGCACCGAAGATATTTTTGCCGCCGATCCGCGCGTGATGGTGTGTTCAACGTTTCAGCATCCGTTTTATCCCTATAGCGATCCGACCACGGCGAACGAGCATATAATCAATTTGCCGCTAAAAGCCGGCACCGGCAGCGAAGGCTTTCGCGCAACCATCACTGAACACGTTGCACCGCTGCTGGAAAATTTCAAGCCGCAAATGATATTTATCTCCGCCGGTTTCGACGCGCATCGGGAAGATGACATGGCGTATTTAGAATTCACCGATCAGGATTACGCCTGGGTCACCAAAGTATTAAAGCAACTCGCGGAAAAATATTGTGAAGGCCGCATCGTCTCCACGCTTGAAGGCGGTTACGCATTGAGCGCATTGGGACGCAGCGTCACCGAACATCTGCGTGCGCTGAGTGATTTATAGTTGAGAGAAATCAAATACGTGGTTCAGATTAAAATGAATAATAAATAATGAACGCACAAAAGGACGCCACAAATGAACATATCTAACCGTTTGATTTATTTAATAATTTTTCTATCCTGTGCCGCGCTGATGGGCTATGGTTTATACCTGCAACACGTCACCGGACTCACACCATGCCCCATGTGTATTCTGCAACGCATCGCCTTCGTCTTCGTCGGCGGCATCGCGCTCATCGCCGCCCTTCATAATCCGCAACGCACCGGCAACATGATTTACAGCGCATTGATTACGATCGGCGCACTCACCGGCCTCGGCATCGCTGCGCGCCACGTCTATGTGCAAAACCTGCCGCCGGAACAAATGGCCCAATGCGGCCCGGGATTAGATTACATGATCGAATCCTTCGGTTTAGCGCAAGCCTTGCCGCTGATCTTCAAAGGCGAAGGCGAATGCGCAGCCTCGGCGTGGAAATTTTTAGGGCTGACCATTCCGGCTTGGTCTTTGGTGTGGTTTGCGATTTTTGCGATTGCGGCTGGGTGGATTTTGCTGCGGGCGTTTAAGGCGAAGGCGCGGAGGTTTGGTTGAGTAAGGGAATTCCATTATCAGCTTTGAGCTTGATTAAAGCAATACGCCAAGCATGGAATTGGGTAGGTCTGGATCCTATTGAAGTAATCTGTGAAAACGATTTTGGAAATCTCAGGCGGATTCAACTCTGAAGTGCAACTTTTGTAAGTGAATTTAGGTGGCGAGCTGCGATACTATCGGAGCCACTTAAACGACCAAGTAAAAGGAGCACA